>NZ_JAJJBY010000010.1:0-164594 GCF_022625245.1 Bacillus sp. TL12
GTAAGAAAAGATGGCGTTTTTTATTTTTGGAAGTGTTGTGAGAACAGTAAAATTTGTTTAAGTTATAAATTTTAATTTAACGACCTTCAACAATCGGGCGCGTTTATTTAGAAACGCGTCTTTACTTTTATATTAAATCATTTGTACCATTAATACGATACATCAAATAATTTTAATGTTTATTCATGCGAGTATAGTGTAAGGCTTAAAAAAAGAACTGAAATACTTGTCACAATATTATTTTTCTAGGTTTTCCTTAATAATGGACGATTCATTTTTAAAGTGAAATTGCTCTTTTAAAAAGCTCCCTAAATTTCTCCCTATCTTCTGATGTAAATGGTTTTGGCCCCTTTGTACGCTTTCCGCTTTTTCGAGCCATTGCACTCAAATAACGTGTTTGTAATAATTGATCAATGTTTTCATTTGTATAGCTATACCCCTTATGGTGAAGAACCGTACACCCTTTTGCTAAACCTAGCGAAGCAAGACCATAATCTTGTGTAACGATTATATCTCCTTTTTCTGCTAACTTCATAATCCGATAATCCGCAGCATCTGCTCCAGAATCAACATAAATCTTTTCCACTCCTGATGGTTGTTCCGCATTAGAAAAATGAGAGAAGCTAGTAACAAGGATAATAGGAATTTTAGCATTCGTACCTTCAGTGATAATAATATCTTTTACCGGACAAGCATCTGCATCAACATAAATTTTCATCTTTATCACTCCCATAAATAAGTTCGAGTTGATGATAATGGCAGATTTAGCTTTTGTCAAACGAAGATGCTTTACCCAAAATCATAAAAAAATAGTTATTCTATTAAAGGGCGCTTTAATGGAATAAGGATTACAGAAATAATCAAACTTTTTTATAAAACCAAAACTTAAATCAGCTGGATATGAAACCATTTTGAATAATCTTTTTTTCGAAACACGCTCTTTTCTATGATCGTTTATCAAGGTTATTCGTATCAATTTGATCAAACTTTATTTTAAAGCAACAACTAAAGTGTATAGAAACTAGATTAGATTTAATAACAAAGGAAATGGGAATTAGAGAGGTAGAACCTGAAATTAATCATGAACTAAGACAGCTTGTGAAAGATGGAGAAAAAATTATGGCAATTAAGAAGGCACGAGAAGCATTTGGGTATTCATTGATTGAAGCGAAGGAATATGTTGAAAATTTATAACGTTATAGATAGATGTGATAATGTGAATTGTACTGAATGGAAAGAGAAAAAAGATAAGCGAATTTGCTTATCTTTTTTCTTTCGCTCTGTTATATTTTAAAGTATTACACCTGAAAAGTCGCCTTTTAATACTACCTTTTTATTCTGATTTTCACATAAAAAGGATACAATAATGTCTGATCTATTGTTTTCTTGCCTTTCGTATTTTTCAATTTTAGCTTTACAAATTATTGTATCTCCTGTAAATACAGGTCTTACAAACTCAAAATTCATAGTACGAGCTAGTACGTTATGATCTCCACCTATTTTCGTTGGTAGGGTTGCCGTTAGTAACCCTTGAGTTACAAGTCTGCCCTGTTCGTCTGGGGTTATATGGTGAATCCCTTCATCACCTGAAACCTCTGTAAATAATTCAACATCCTTTACTGTAAAGGTTCGTTCAAATGTAATGATATCTCCTACTTTTAAAGTCATATAAATCTCCCCCCACTAAAGTTTAAAGACCATTATGGTTAATTGTAATCTGAATGTTAAAACAATATTGGACAATGTTTAACAATTGCATAAACCGTCATACGTTTTTTTCATTTCATTGATTAGATGACCGCTAACAGAGGATGTATGTTCAATAGAGTGTTTCTCTCATTGAAAAGCTTGTTCTTTTTTTCTTTGAGACAGGTTGTTCATATGTTTCAATAAGTTATTAAACGCAGTGCTCACCATTTCTTTTTAGGTATTTTAGTGCACCATTCTCGTATTCACGTAAGCCGCTAATACAACATGTCCAATGATAATAATAGGAACAATTATTTGTGTATTTGGTGTAGTGAAGACGCTACCGATTGTTGCAGCAGCACCTGCACCTAAATTGTAAAGCCCAACTATGTTTGCTAGTTTTTTCTTATCTTTGACACGTCTTTCATTAAAACCAGATAAGAGCCAAGTATATTGCTTCACGCCTATAAAGTAAGATAGTGCGAAAGAGATTATAGCGATAATACATAATGATGGAGAAGCAAAGAGAGCCATAGTTTCACCTCCGAAATCATTCTTACGTGCATTCTATAAATCGTCTAGCACTGTTAGAGAGCTTCCGATCTTTTAACCATATAATTGATGATTCAGATTGGAACGGAAAATCTATTAAATCTACAATTCTAATAAATTCTTGTGGGATATAAGATATGGCACTTTTGGGGAGAATTGAAGCTCCGATTCCTGCCATAATGAGCATAAGTACGAATGCAGAGTCAGGACATTCGCACGCTATATTTAATTTTATACCACGGCGATTACATTCATCAATGACGAGTTGATGATAGCTATCTTCTTTATCTTTATGTAATAGTAAAAGGGGGATATGATGAAGTTCGTTTATGGAGATTGGAAGTTGTGAGTTATGTAGTTCCCATTTAGCGGGCGCGACTAATACGAACGGCTCTTTTGATAAACAAATGCTTGAAAAAATCTCCTTATTAAAAGGAGTACGCAAGACAGCGAGCTCGATATTCCGATTTGCTAGATGCTCTGTTAAGTATAAAGGGCCTCCTTCCCATATTTTTAAGTTCACATTCGGATAGTTTTTTTGAAAATAACGGATTTTTTCAGATAGAAAAGGAATGCAAGAATGAAATGCTCCAATAGATAGATTTCCTCTTAACCCTTCACCGGTATCTTTAATCTCTGTAATTGTTTCCTCTAATTGTCCGATAATACTTTTTGCTTTTATATATAAGATTTTACCTTCTTCAGTTAAATGCATATTTCGGCCGCTTCTTTCAAATAGGCTTACTGATAATTCTTGTTCTAGCAACGATAGTTGTCTGCTTAAAGGTGGCTGCGCCATATGCAATCGATGAGCAGCACGAGTAAGCTGCCTTTCTTCAGCAATTGCAATAAAATATCGAAGTTGTCTTATATCCATTTTTAACCCTCTTTCTATACCTTTTTTGTATACAAAAACAACCTTATAAATAGTTTTTATATAATACGTCACATGATATCATAAATGAAAGATTTTAAAAATAGAAAATTCTAAAAATTAAAAATATAAAAGTGCTTTTAGTAGATTCACAACTGAAAAGTATATGACACAGTTTCGAGGAGGAAATTTTTTATGAAAGTTTCGTTATTCATTACGTGTTTATCAGATGTGTTTTTTCCTCAAGTAGGTAAGAGTGTTGTGGAAATTATGGAACAGTGCGGAGTAGAAGTGGATTTTCCTGAAGGACAGACTTGCTGCGGTCAACCTGCTTACAATAGTGGATACCAAAAAGAAGCAAAGCTAGCAGCAAAGCAAATGATAAAAGCATTTGAGCATAGTGAATATATTGTCACTCCTTCTGGATCTTGTGCTAGCATGGTTCATCATTATTATAAAGAGCTGTTTAAGGACGATCGTAAATGGTATGAAAATGCAGTGCATTTAGCGAATAAGACGTATGAGTTAACGGATTTTTTAATAAATGTACTCGGGAAAAGTGATTTGAATTCTAAGCTAGATAGGACAGCGGTTTTCCACCAATCTTGTCATATGAGCCGCGGACTTGGGATAAAAGACGAACCGCTAGAGCTACTTTCACAAGTAAAAGAGCTAGATGTAAAAGAATTACGATATTGTCAAGATTGCTGCGGTTTTGGCGGGACTTTTGCAGTGAAAATGAGTTCGATTTCTGAAACAATGGTTGATGAAAAAATAAAATATATTGAGGAGGCGGGAGCTGATCTCTTAATTGGAGCTGATATGGGGTGTCTTATGAATATTGGCGGGCGACTTAGTAGGAAAAATAAAGAGATTCAAGTGTTACATATAGCAGAAGGGCTGGAGAAATGAGCGTAGTGCAGGAACTAGAATTTTTGGGAAGAGTAGATAAAGCATTGCACGATTCGCAAATGAGAAGTGCGGTTCCGTTTACACAAGATAGGCTGCGGATAGGAAGGGAACAAGCTACATCTGAATTAGGAAATGTTGACGAATGGCGTGAAGCAGCATCGGAAATTCGGATGCATACAATTGAAAATTTAGATAGTTATTTAGAACAGTTAGCCATAAATGTTCGGAAAAATGGGGGGCATGTTCATTTTGCTTTGAAAGCCGAAGATGCCGTATCGTATGTTTCTGAAATTGCAAGAAAAAGAGGAGCAAAATCGGTTATTAAATCGAAGTCTATGGTTTCGGAAGAAATACATCTGAATCAAAACTTAGAAGAGATGGGATTAAAAGTGGTAGAGTCCGATCTTGGAGAATATATCATTCAATTAGCCGGAGAAGCTCCATCACATTTAATTGCCCCGGCCATTCATAAGACGAAAGAACAAGTAGCGGAGCTTTTTTCTAAGGAGGCTGGTAGAAAGATACCCGTTGATACAGATCAGTTACTACAATTTGCTAGGGAGAAATTACGTAAAGAATTTTTAGAAGCGGATATTGGTATCTCGGGTTGTAATTTTGCTGTTGCGGAATCTGGATCTGTCGTTCTTGTAAGTAATGAAGGAAATGCTCGCCTTACGACTACATTGCCAAAAGTTCATATCGCTATTATGGGAATGGAACGTCTTGTCCCGACATGGAAAGATCTTGATGTTGTCGTTTCCATGTTAACAAGAAGTGCTACCGGTCAAAAAATTACATCCTATGTAACTGGAGTGAATGGACCACGTTTACCGGAAGATAAGGATGGACCTGAAGAATTTCATTTAATTATTTTAGATAATGGTCGTTCGGATATTTTAGGAACCGCTTACCAAGAAGTACTCAAATGTATTCGCTGCGGAGCGTGTGTAAATGTTTGCCCTGTATACCGCAATATTGGAGGACACGCTTATGGAAGTGTGTATAGCGGGCCGATTGGTGCGGTGCTAGCGCCTTTATTAGAAGGGTATGAAGAATTAAAAGAATTACCTTTTGCATCTAGCTTGTGCGGGGCATGTACAGATGTTTGCCCAGTGAAAATTCCGTTACACGACCTTCTCATTGAGCATCGTAAAGATGAGGTGGAACAAGGGTTTATAACGAAATTTGAGCAACTAGCTTTTAAAGGTTTCGCGTTTATGGCGAGTCATCCTTTTGTTTATGAGAAAGGTGTTAAAATGGCACATGCTGGTTTATCTATTTTTGCAAAAGACGGTTATATTGCGAAAGGACCTGGTCCATTAAAGGGGTGGACAGAGAGTAGGGATTTTCCAAAACCTGCGAAACAATCATTCCGAGATTGGTGGAGAAAAGAAAAGAGGGAGTCATAACATGACAGACGTACAAGAATCTTTTTTAAACAATATTGCACGTAGACTAGGGCGAAACCGCCGCTCTGGGGTAACTCCGCCTAAGTGGAATAACAATCCGCTTAGAAACTTTCCTAAAGAGATAGATCGCGAAACGTTAGTAGAACAGTTTATTGCAAATTTACATGCATTACATACAGAAGTAAGTCACATATATCGCTCAGAAATAGAGAATACCCTTCAGTACATTGCGGAAAAATTTGATGTTCAATCGGCGGTGTACTGGGATGATGAGAGATTACACCAGCTTGAAATAGGAGAATATTTAACGAAAAATTTCATCTCTCATCGAATTTGGCAAAATAAAAACGATGAAAGGGAACTACGAGACTATGTAGCTCGGGCTGATATGGGAATTACTTATGCTGAAATGGGACTAGCAGAAACGGGAACGGTTGTTTTATGGAATGGTGGTGGGCGTGGACGTTTAGTTAGTGTTTTGCCGCCAGTTTATGTGGCAATCCTTTCGGAACAAACAATTTATAGACGTTTAACAGAAGGAGTAGTAGCAGTACATGAATACGTTCCAAATGGACTACCTGCTTGTATTAACTTTATCACTGGTCCAAGCCGGACGGGTGATATTGAAATGGAGTTAGCTTTTGGAGTTCATGGCCCTGGAAAGGTTCATATCATTCTATTAAAAGATTAGAGAGAAAAACAAAAGTATACGAGGGGGAGTGGGGAGTTTGATGAAGAACAAATTCCGCTATTATGTTTTTGCGATGCTTACGTTAATTACAATGGTAAATTATATTGATCGCGGAGCTATCGCCTATGCACAGTCTTTTATTATAAAAGAATATGGCTTTGATCCGAAGGAATGGGGAGCAATATTAGGCTATTTTGGTTACGGTTACATGATTGGTTCTTTATTAGGAGGTATTTTTTCAGATAAAAAAGGACCAAAGTTTGTATGGATTGTAGCAGCGACGACATGGTCTATTTTTGAAATTGCGACAGCTTTTGCTGGAGAAATAGGAATGGCCGTTTTTGGGGGCTCTGCTTTAGCGGGATTTGCTCTGTTCCGCGTATTATTTGGATTCACAGAAGGGCCATCTTTCGCGGTTTCGAATAAGACAGCAGCAAACTGGGCAGCTCCAAAAGAAAGAGCTTTTCTAACATCACTTGGTTTTGTTGGTGTTCCGTTAGGTGCAGTATTAACTGCACCTGTGGCAGTTATGTTACTCTCTTTTACAAGCTGGAAAATGATGTTTTTCATCCTTGGTGCAATTGGAATTGTATGGGCGATTATTTGGTATTTTACTTTTACGAATATGCCTGAAGATCACCCGCGAGTAACGAAAGAAGAACTAGCTGAAATACGAAGTGCTGAAGGAGTGCTTCCATCAGTAACTGTTGAGAAAGGGACGAAAAAAGAGCCGTGGTATTCATTTTTTAAAGTGCCAACATTCGTTATGGTTACATTAGCATATTTTTGTTTTCAGTATATCAATTTCTTAATATTAACGTGGACACCAAAATATCTGCAAGATGTATTTCACTTTCAATTATCTTCTCTCTGGTATCTTGGCATGATTCCTTGGCTTGGCGCTTGTATTACTTTACCGCTAGGAGCGAAGTTATCTGATCGTATTTTACAGAAAACAGGAAACCTTCGTTTAGCTCGAACAGGATTGCCGATTATTGCTTTATTCCTTACAGCTGTTTGCTTTAGTTTCATTCCAGCGATGGATCATTATGTGGCTGTACTAGCGCTTATGTCACTTGGAAATGCATTTGCTTTCTTACCAAGTTCATTATTTTGGGCAATCATTGTCGACACAGCTCCTGTCCAAGCGGGAACATATAGTGGAATTATGCATTTTATCGCGAATATCGCGACAATCTTAGCTCCGACTTTAACTGGATATTTAGTTGTAAGCTACGGCTATCCTTCTATGTTTATCGTAGCTGCCGTATTGGCCGCTATTGCAATGGGAGCGATGGTGTTTGTGAAACCAGGGCAGCAAACTAGGACTGAAAGTTTGTTTAACTGGAGGAGTAAGGAGAGACTAGAGGAGCCTCGTACGAACATTTAAAATCATTTTCATGGAAAACGAGTTGTATGTAAACTCGTTTTTTCATTTGTCTAAAATGAATGATTTTTATAGTAAAATATGAGTTGAGTGGAAAAAATTGAAAAAAGGTTGGGGGTCATGTATGTATACAGTTGGACAGTTTGCAACAATATGTGGTGTATCTGTTAAAACGTTACATCATTATGATGCAATTAATCTTGTAACACCTTTGCATACTGATGCAGTAACAGGGTATCGATATTATGATTATGAGCAAATAAAAACGTTACAATATATAAAAAAGCTAAAGAGTTTCGGTTTTTCATTACAAGAAATAAAGAAGGTTTTACAAAGCGGTAATAATAGGGAGTTAGAGAATCGATTACGGGAGAAAGCTCTGCAATTAGAAAAGAAAATGATAAAAATACAACAAGCTTTAGGACAAATCAATCAATCTATTGATGAGTTGAATACTAGTGCTCCGTTTGTAACGGTTTCAAATATAACAGAATGCTTTGAAGAAATACGAGAAAGGCAATGGGTTTATGGTATTCGAGAAAAGATATGTACACGAGAAATCGATTTTGTTGTAAAAAAATTGTTTGAAAGGTTATATGCATATGGGCTAGAAGTAGATGGGAAAATGATGACAGTTTTTCATCAATTTAATAAAGGGAATGTACCAATAGATTTAGAAGTTTGTGTACCTATAAAAGAGTACGATTGTGAGCTTTCAAATATTCGGTGTTTAGAAGGAGGAAAACATATTTGCGCGATTATAAAAGGCCCCTATTCGGAATTAGGAATCGTATATGAAAAAATAATGAATTTCATTGGAGAAAAGGGATATGTAGTAAAGGATTCACCTTTTGAAGTGTATGAACAGGGAGTGTTTACTGAACAAATCGATTATAGAAACATTCGGCCTGATTTCAAACATAAACCGTTACAATTTATAACGAAAGTATGTTTTCCTGTAGATTCGTAATTGACCCTCCTGTTACAGGAGGATATATCCTAGCCTTAGTAAGAGAAAAGGAGAGGATTATATATGTATCATCCAAGGTTACGCGGAACACATTATGAGATGGGAAAACATTACGGGAGCATGTTATATAAAAATGGATTTCGGTTTCCAAAAGTGTTAGAAGAAAAATTAGCTTTCGGAAAGAAAAGTCATATACTATTAAAAGATTTTTATCCAGAATTCATAGACGAAATGAAAGGGTTTGCTGAAGGGTGTCATGTAACCTATGAAGAGGTAAGTTCACTTATATTGAGTATAGGTGTATTTGAGCCAAAGGCGCAATGTAGTATATTTGCATTTTATAACGGTTCAGAAGTGATTATGGGAAGAAACTATGATTTGATTTTAGATATGAAAAAATATACAGAGAGTTCTCTCGTTTGTCCTCACGATAAATATTCGTACGTTGGACATTCTGATGTATTTTTAGGGAAAGTAGATGGGATGAATGAACAAGGATTGGCAGTGGCAATTACGCTTGTACAAAGTGAATATAAAGAAGTGGGATTAAATTTTTATGTGGCAGTTCGAAAAATATTAGAAAATACAAGTACGGTAGAAGAGGCGATACATATTTTAAGAGAATTCCCGTCTTCCATCTGTAATAATTACTTATTAGCAGACAGGTCAGGGAATATAGCAGTAGTAGAAAAAGCGCCACATAACATGTTTGTACGGAGGCCGAGAGGGGATGAAGATTTTATTATTTGTACAAATCATTTTGTAAGTAAAGAAATGGTAGGTTTACAACAAAATGTTGATCATGATTGGAGTAAATCTCAAAATAGATTTGTTTATATAGAAGAACAGTTAAGAAAAAATTCACAGTTAAATCGAGAAAGTGCGCAGGATATCTTATCGAATAGTAAAGAGCATGTTTGTTTAAACTTAAAAAAATATAATTTTGGGACGTTATATTCTGTTGTATATGAATTAAATGATTTGAGAATACATCGTACAGAAGGGCAGCCGAGTCGCTGTAAATATAAAGAAAATAGAAGATTGATAGAAGAAATTCATAAAGTGAAACTTTAATCAGTGGGAGGCTTTATCCCCATTGATTATTAGTTGAACCAATCGGGCTTTTACGAGCAGTTGATCCCTCATTTAACTTCTTTGCTTTCACTGGATTTTGAGGTTGGGATCTTACTGCCCGTTAATGCGGGATAAAAAGAGAAGGGGAGTATAAAATGAAGCTTTCTGAATTTCAACAGTATGTAGCAAACTTTAGTAAAGAAAAAGGATTTGCTGATACGACGATTGAGAAGCGTACAATGTATTTAATGGCGGAACTAGGAGAATTAACAGAGGTAATTATAAAGCAAAGTGAAGGTAAGGATGCCAAAAGAGAAATAGGCTTAGAAATGTTTGATGTCATTTGGAATGTATGTGACTTAGCGAATAAATTAGAAATTGATTTAGAGAGAGCATTTCAGGAAAAGATGGAAATCAATCGGAATAGAGAGTGGTAAAGATATAGTTGGATGGTATAACGCTAACATGAGATAATAACGCAAGGAATTCAAGTAGGCAGGATTGTAATGGAGGAAGAAAATGAATTTGAAATATAAATGTTTAATACTAGACCATGACGATACAGCAGTGAAAAGTACACCGGATATACATTATCCATCATTTGTAGAAGCTTTAAAAGATTTAAGGCCTGATGAAACGCCATTATCATTAGAAGAGTTTATTTCAAATTGTTTTCATCCTGGTTTTTTGAGTTTGTGTAAAGATATCATTGGTTTCACGCCAGAAGAACAAGAGCACCAACAAAAGGTTTGGAAAAAATACACAGAATCGAAAATTCCAGACTTTTATGAAGGATTTCCTGAATTGGTACAGGAGTTTAAGAGACGGGGCGGAATTGTAACGGTAGTTTCCCACTCTGAAAGTAGTCGCATTAAGAGGGACTATGAAAAGCACTGTGGGTTTGTTCCAGATGCAGTGTTTGGATGGGAACTAGAAGAAAATCAAAGAAAACCACATCCATATCCAGTGAAAAAGATTTTGTCTATGTTTGATCTACGTGAAGATGACGTCATCATATTAGATGACTTAAAACCTGCACTGGAAATGGCAAGAAGCTGTAACGTTACATTTGTTGCAGCTGGCTGGTCCCATCATATTCCGGAAATTAAGAAGCAAATGGAAGAGGGATCAGATTATTATTTTGAGAGTGTAGAGCAGTTTAAAGAATTTATTTTTGGAGAGTAAAGGTTAAAAGAACTTGGTAATATGCCAAGTTCTTTTTTTGTACATGAATTAGATTTATAACATTTGCTGTGCTAACTCAATTAGTTGTTTTCTTGACTTGATGATCTTTTCCCCATTCACACATTTCATTCATAATTTGTATTAAAGATTTTCCGTATTCACTTATTGTGTACTCCACCCTTGGTGGAACTTCTTGATATACAGTTCGATGGATAATCCCATCAGCTTCAAGCTGCCGTAATTGTTGCGTCAGCACTTTTTGTGTAATGTCAGGGATGGCACGTTTCAGTTCGTGAGTCCGTTTCTTATCCTCCATAAGAATGCATAAAATACTACTCTTCCATTTTCCACCGATGACTTCAAGGGTAGTAGTGATAGGGAAGTTGTGATTCTGATTCTGATTCATCTTCATATTACACCTCCATAGGTACTTTGAGGTTCCTATAGTACCTGAAAGTACGTACTTTTCAATTATATGTAACTAATACATACTAATACTAAAGGATTTCATTTTTTATAAGGGGGAAAATAATTGATGAAAACACTTGTAATTGTAGCACATCCTAATATTGAAGAGTCACGGATTAATAAAAGATGGAAAAAAGAATTAGAGAAATATTCGAATGAGATAACAGTACATGAATTGTATAAAGTAGCTCCTAATTGGGAGTTCGATGTTGAGCATGAACAAAGGCTATTAGTAGAACACGATCGCTACATATTTCAATTTCCGTTCTATTGGTATAGTTCACCACCATTATTAAAAAAGTGGTTTGATGATGTATTAACGTACGGTTTTGCTTATGGTTCTACAGGAGATAAAGTACGTAATAAAGAATTTGGTTTGGCGATTTCTATAGGTGGATTAGAAACGCAGTATAAGGATGGGTTTACAATGAAAGAATTAACAAAACCATTTCAGGCGACTTGTCTATATACGGGGATGAAATTCATACAAACATTTATGTTGTATGGAGCAGAGTACGAACTAAAAGATGAAGATATCGAAAGAAGTGCAGCTGATTATGTTAAATATATTATGAATAAAAGTAATCTTTATATATGATTTAAAATATCCCGATTCCTTTTAAGGTATTGGGATATTTTTCATGTAATGTATTGGTTTGGAATAAAGTTTGAGCAAAGTGGATTCTGTTTGTCTGGATGAACATTTCACTTTATAAAAAAGTTTGCTTAAAACGTAAGTAGAAGCCTCGTTTTTATGCAAGGTATATTATATTTTAAATCGTGTACTTACATACTGAAAAAATAGATACTCCTATCTGTTTTAAATATATATTCTTCATAATCGCATGCATAATAATCTCCTGTTGGAATGTTCAATTAAAAGGCCAGTTGTAATGAGATAATAAAGTTGTTTAAAAAATAATAAAATCATTTAAAAACAAATAAAGGTTTTATAAAGTATAGAAATGGTACTTGGGGTATTTGTATCGTATACTTCTATAAATAAAGAATAAATTTAAGTGTGGGGCTGATTAAGTGTTTAAATATAACGTATGTTTCTTAAAAAGTAAGGATAAAGTCTTGATGTTGAATCGTGAAAAGGCACCGATTATGGGAGTGTGGAACGGTGTTGGTGGTAAAAATGAATTAGGTGAAACTGCTGATGAGGGTGCAATTCGTGAAGTGTTTGAGGAAACAGGATTCAAGGTAAATCAGTATTATTCAAAGGGTATCATTACATGGGATACTAGTGATTGTAAAAAAGATGGATTATATGTGTATTTATTTGAAGTAGATACAATATTAGGTAGTGAATCTATGAAAAAACAAGAGAAGGTATTCTCGATTGGAAGCACATTGATTGGATACTGAATCCCTCTAATTTAGGGATTGCTGAAATGGTAAAGGAATATTTACCTGTTCTATTAGAAAAGGCAGGTGATTATTCATTCGAATATAAAGATGACGTATTAACACTTGTAAAATAAAAGTTTTTACATAAAGATTTCATAATTAAACATTTTTATTATCTATTTTTGAATAGATGAAGATGGTTTCTTATATAATGGGACGATATAAAGATGTAATTGTACATGGCGGCGATAATGTATACCCAGATCAAGTGGAAGAAGTGATCCACGAAATGAATGGTGTATTGGAAGTCGCTGTGGTAGGAATCACTGATGAATTTTGGGGAGAAATTCCAAGGGCTTATGTCGTCAAAGATATTCACACATCTTTAACAGAAGAAGAGGTTATTTAGTACTGTAAACAAAAATTAGCAAGTTGCAAAATACCGCAAGTAGTGTTTGTTGAGAGTTTACCGAAAAATGCGTTAGGTAAAGTATTGAAGAGAGAGTTGAAAAGTGGTGTTGTAATAAAATAAAAATAAAAAGTCCAGTTATGTTTTGTACATAACTGGACTTTTGTTTATTTCGATATCGTATTGATTTACTAAATTTTGTAATTCTATTAAAATAGTAAAGAAAATTCTAATGATAAATAATATTTTTTCGGAAATAGAATTTAGAGAATTGAATATGAAAGAAGAGATGAACATTGAGAAAGTCATTGTTACAAGTAGAGACGGAACGACTTATCATTCGTCCTTTTCAAAAGGGGGATTATGCAAGTTGGTATGAAGGTTTTAACAACCGTTTCCCATCTCAGTATAAATACGATGATGGTTATCGAGATATGTCGTCCTTAGCAAAAGAATGGTTTACCGAATGGATACAAGGGTTTCATGAGTCGGCAAAACGAGATGAAATGTATGTGTTAGGAATTTTTCGTAAAGACGATGGTGCGAATATCGGAAAGATAGAGCTTATTAAAATTTTACGAATGGACTATCAATGGGCAATGATGGGATATTCGATTCATAATCAGTATTGGAAAAAGGGCTATGGGTTAGAAAGTGTACGGGCCGATATGGGCTTATTCTTTGATCATCTTAAATTCCACCGCATTGAACTGCATATAAATGTTGATAATGAGCCATCGATTCGTCTGGCGGAAAGAGCGAGGTTTCTGTTTGAATGTACACGAAAAGAGTTTTCCTTTGAAAATAGTGAGTGGACTGATTTTTTAATCTATTATAAAAATCAAGTGGACTGATAAGTCAGGTTGTAAAGAAATATAAACGGAGGGGATACATTTGGAAGAGCAATTCATAGAGACGAGTGGATTCCGCTTATGGACAGCAAAGCAAGGACAAGGAATTCCTGTCTTACTCATAAGCGGCGGACCAGGTTGTGCCGCTTATTTAGAACCAGTCGCAAGTTTAATAGACGATATATGTGAAGTAATTCGATTCGATCCTAGAGGATGTGGGCGTTCTGAATCCGATGATACAGGATACGGTGTAAAAGAATGTATAGAAGATATGGAAAGAATACGAGAACATTACAAAATTAAGAAGTGGATCGTTATGGGGCATTCGTGGGGAGCTGATTTAGCTCTTGCGTATGCAATATTACAGCCCAATTCATTGTTAGGACTTGTCTCCATTTCAGGAACCGGCATTCAAAATGATCGAGATTGGAAACGTGCATATGAAGAGGGAGTGAAAGGGAAACGGGAGACTTGTCCAGATTCGGTGTATTCTTACAATAAGGAAGTGCACCGTTCTTTAATAAGTTCTTGGCGACGTTTTATTAAACAACAAAATGTATTAAAAGAGATCTCACAAATTCACATACCAACTCTATTTATATATGGGCAGAAGGATATACGACCATCTTGGCCTATTTTACAAATCGCATCTCTTATAAATGGAGCGAAAGCTACTGAAATAGTAGAAGCTGAACATTATATTTGGATGCAAAATGAAAGTAGACTTAGAGAAGAGTTGCGAAAGTATGTAAGCGAATCCTTTTAGGAGTGAATGCAATGTACAATCTTACAACCGTTCAAAACATATTTGGTCCTTCGAAAAAAGTATTAAATGGTTTATCACATGCAATGACGATTGAAGAAACGTATGATGAAGCAGCACATATGCATGGTCGGCATTTTTCATCACCTTATTCTGGAACAATTGAAGATCCAGTGACGAGAACAGCTTCTGGCGTAATGGGGGCGTATTATGCTAAGTTTTTGAGTAAAGATTTTGATAGTGAAATGAAATTAATTGTTGAACAAGGATAAGAAATGAATAAGGACGGTCGTGTGGCTGTTTATGTAACAAAGAATCAGGAAGACCATTCACTGCAAGGTGAGATTTCGGGAGCTGCGGTGTATGTAAAAGAGTTTCAAATTTCGATTTAAAAAAGTTCGGTATATAACCGAACTTTTTATCTATTTACAACTTCAATAAAAGATGTATTTCCATTTTGCCTCATTACGGAATGGAAATTGTGATTTTCTAATGTTTCTGCAACTTGCTTCAATTGCTGGGTATCATCATGGTGAATTAGCAGACTATCTGCGCCACTTTCTTCAATGTGGATATGTGTAACATTACCGATAGCTTGATTTACAGCTTGTAAAAAATCGGGTTTCATATATGTCCTCCTAATATGTATAAGTATTTTTTCTAGCATGCCCAGTATGTATCAAAATTACAAAAAAATATGTATAAGGAAGAGGATATTAAAGGTTTTTTTCTGTAGTTGTCAAATAATAATAAAGTTGCTTCATATATAGAATGAGGGGAATAAAGATGGATATTACCAAAGTGATTGAGCAATTAGTTGTAAATAAAGTGATTATCGATTCTCCTACAACATACAAGAAATTAACGGGCGGTACGATGAGTGAGTTATATGTAATCGAAGGAAATGAGCCGTACGTTATAAAGATAAATGAACCAAAAGTTATCGAAGAAGAAGCATATTTTCTTACCTTTTATGAAAATAAAAGTATATTTCCTAAGCTTTTGTATGTTGACCCATTATATAGATATATGGTGTATTCATTTATTCCTGGTTCCATACGTTGTGATGCGGGGAATAAAAAGGATATTCTTTTTACACTTGTCCAGAAAGTGGTTCATACATATAAACCAGCTATGAAAATGGATCAGTGGGGATGGAAAGAAGAACCGGTAGCCTCTTGGCAGGACTTTCTTTTAGAAAGGGTAATGGAGACCTGCGAGAATGTGAGGGCTTATATAGCAGAAGCCGATTTTCAAACGCTTCTTAAATTAGTACGTAGTTCAAATAGAACGAGATATTGTAATCAACCATTTCTATTACACGGTGATTGTGGATTTCATAATTTTATATGTAAAGAAAATAAGTTATATGGCGTAATCGACCCTTTTCCAGTGCTGGGAGATCCAATATATGATTTAATTTATGCATTTTGTTCGACGCCAGAAGAGTTAACGACGGAAATGGTAGACGAGATAGTAGAAAAGAGTATATTCCGTAATAGAGCGAGGGAAGTTTTATATGAAGAAGTCGCAATTGTTTTATATTGCAGGCTAGATGCTTGTGTGAGACATCATCCAGAGGATTTGGATGCTTACTTAAAAGCTTGGCATTATTGGATGAATCAAATTCGTTACCAATGAAAGTTCACTAGAAAATAAAATGGGGATAGGAGAAATGTTATGAAAAATTTTGTTTGTACAACATGTGGCGTACAATATGCAGCAAGTGTAGAGGAACCAACGAATTGTATGATTTGTAATGAAGAGCGACAATATGTAAATCCGAAGGGGCAATCTTGGACAACGCTTGATGATTTACAAGCGAGCAACAAATATCAAAATGAAATGATTGAAGAAGAGGCAGGGCTATATAGTTTTACAACAAAACCAGAATTTGCGATTGGTCAAACAGCTTATTTGGTAAAAACAGAATCGTATCATTTGTTATGGGATTGCATTACGTATCTTGACGAAACTACAATTGAGAGAGTAAAAGAATTAGGGGGATTAGATGCAATTGCATTATCCCATCCGCACTATTATTCTACTCAAGTTGAATGGGCGGAAAGATTTGATGTACCAATTTATATACATGAAGATGATAGGCAGTGGGTGGCGCGTCCAAGTAAACATATTGTTTTTTGGTCAGGGGAATCATTGCAATTATCTGATGGAATTACAGTGCATCGTCTAGGTGGACATTTTAAAGGTGGGTCTGTGTTACATTGGTCAGAAGGGAATAATGGGAAAGGGATTTTATTGACAGGCGACATTATTCAAGTAGTAGCAGATCAAGAGTGGGTAAGTTTCATGTACAGTTATCCAAACTTAATTCCGTTACCAGCAAATAAAGTAGACGAGATGGCGAGAAGGGTCAAACCATTATCTTTTAATCGCTTGTACAATGCTTTTCACCGAGTAGTGAAAGAGAATGCGAATGAAGCGGTAGAACGCTCCGCGCAGCGTTATATTTCAGCGATAGAAGGTAAATTGTTTCATACATAAAGAGGAGATGTAGAAATGAATATATTAGTATGCTTTGGTGATAGCATTACAGCTGATGAAACATTTTGGAATGGAACACCGAGATTAACGCCACGTTTACAAGAGCAGTTTCCGAATTGGAAAATAGAAAATGCAGGTGTTTCTGGTGATAATACGTTCGATGCTTTGAGAAGAATAGAAGAAGATGTGCTATCTTATGAGCCGACATTTGTAACGGTCTTTTTTGGCGCAAATGATGCGGCATTTCATAAACAAGTACCACTACAAGAATATAAATCAAATTTAATGGGAATTGTAAAAAGAATTTCACCAGAAAAGGTGTTGCCAATTAGCCCAGCACCAGTGGACGAGGAAAGGCAGCACGCAAGAACAAACGAAGTATTATCGCAGTATGCAAAAGTGGTGGAAGAAGTAGCAAAACAAACTGGAAGTCACTTTCTTGATTTACATTCTCATATGATTAGAGAATTAGATTATAAGAAATTTGTAGAAAATGAAGAGCGTGATGGATTGCACTTTAGTGCTGTTGGCTATGAATATTTATCTGAGTTAATCGGAAGTAAATTAAAAGAGATTTTCAAATAGATGTTGCAAGGGAAAAGAAAAGCTGATAGTAGCTTTTCTTTTATGATTTCTTTTTCGGTCTACGCACTAATTCACCACCGCAGTTTGGACAAACATGCTGCGTTTTCTCTGTGCACGGTGCACAAAATGTACATTCGTACGTACAAATATAAGCTTCCGAATCTGTTTGCAGTGAAGTGCTACAAGTTTGGCAGTTTGTTTTCATTTCTAATGCCATCTGATTGCCTCCTATTTATATGAATTTTTATAATTTAATGATAATAAAGGTTGGAGAATATGTCCTTTTCAAATGAAAGTATATTTGGAAGTTAGTGTTGCGTTTGAAATGAAATATGATATTTGATTTATGGATCGATTATGCATTAAAAATGAACGGGATAAATTATTCACTTTATATACCTATTTATATAAAATTAAACAAGCAATACAGCAACAGGGGGTACATGTTTTGTTAGAAAATAATTATGATTTAAATCCAAAAAATAGTGTAAGTTTTAACAGTTTACGAGCTGACTGTGAGAACTGCTTCGGTTTGTGCTGCGTTGCATTACCTTTCGCAGCTTCAGCTGATTTTGCAGTTAATAAAGATGCTGGTAAACCATGTTCAAATCTGCAATCAGACTTTCGGTGTAGCATTCATAAAAATCTTAGGAAGAGCGGATTTAAAGGGTGCACCGTTTTTGAATGTTTCGGTGCAGGGCAAAAGGTTTCACAGGTGACTTTCAAAGGTGTTGACTGGAGAGAAGGTCCGGGACATGCAAAAAAGATGTATGAAGTTTTTCCGATTATGCACCAGCTTCATGAAATGCTTTGGTATTTAAATGAGGCTGTAGCGTTAAAAGCAACACGGTCGATTCATAAAGAGATTCGTGCTGCGATTGAAGAGACGGAGCGACTTTCTTATCTTAGCCCAGATTTGCTGATTGATGTAAATGTTCCATCACACCGAGCGTATGTAAATGAACTTCTTTTAAAGACAAGCAAACTAGTATGGACTGAGTCGCATTACAAGTATAAAAGTGCGAAAAAAAATAAAAGGACGAATCATCGAGGGGCAAACCTTATGGGGGCAAAGCTTAGAAGGGTGGATCTTAAGGGAGCGAATTTACGAGGGGCATATCTCATTGCTGCTGATCTCCGGGGAGCAGACTTAAGAATGGCTGACTTTATCGGTGCCGATTTACGAGATGCTGACCTTAGCGGAGCGGACCTTACGGATAGTATTTTTTTAACTCAAGTTCAGGTGAATGCAGCGAAAGGGGATGCCGATACGAAATTACCAAGTTTACTTTCTCGTCCTGCGCATTGGTCTGCTTGAGGAAAATATAAATTTTATCTTCATAAATACTAAAAAATACAGGCTATATTTTTGTAATGGGAATATATGTTGAATTGATAAGGGGTAAAATGAAAGAGGTGGGCATTGTGAGGGTTTTAGGACCTTTGCTAATGGCTCTCTTACCAGGGGTAATAATATATTGGCACTTACTTGGTGGTTTAGTAAAAAAGATTTTCCTTTTTTAAAATGGATGCTACCAGGTGTAATAACAATCACTGCTGCTATTTTATATAGGATTTGTAAATGTAAGAGGATTTGTAGGCGGAGCTTATAGTATCCTTTCTGTTTTTCTAATAATAGTTAGTATTGTATCTTTCTTCATTGGAAAAAGGGTTAATGTAAATCCGTAAAGCAATATGTTGGATATTAAGCTGAAAAAGCAGAAGAAAAGGATATTAAATAGACTAAACGAAGAAGAGGATATTATGTTCAATATATGAGCATATATCCTCTTTTCTTATACATATTAGATTAGTTATACAGATATTGAAAAATCATAAAGAAAATTGTGGGATTTTCAAAGGCAATAGGTACATAAAAAGAGAACATATTTATTAATGCTATTTGAATTACTGAAAGGAGAGAGTAGAATGAAAGATAAATTATTGAGGGTTGGAACTATTTATATTCCTGTTACCAATGTAGAACTTTCTTCAAAATGGTATGTAAACAAATTAGGTGCAGAGTTAAGTCATAAAGACGAAGACAAAGCTATTCTTAACTTTGCAAACCAAAGTTTTTTTTCTGGTTAAATCCCACGCAAATCAAAGCTTAAATTTTTATGATTTTTGTGATGAAGAGTGCTTCTCTTTAACATTTGAAGTTAATGGTTTACATGCACTTGAATCAATTCATAGTGATTTTATTAAAAAAGAAATAAAAGTTGGAGAAATCGAGAACAGAGGACACACTGGAAAGAACGTTGTTTTTTATGATTTAGATGGTAATAAATTTGATGTTTGGAGTGAATTAAGTCCCATCTTCAAAGAAAAATATCTAATATCGCAATAAGAGATTTTGATCATTCAATTCTTTTAATTTTGAAAGATTACACTAAACAGTGAGGAGATTGATTGTATGCAAGTTGTAACCAAAATGTTTGTAGAACAACTCGACATGCATTGTCATGAGAATGATTGGTTTGCATCCATGGATCAGGCACTTTATGGAGTCAGCGCAGCTGAGGCAGCATGGACAAGTTCGGGAACCAGCAATTCGATTTGGCAGATTGTCAACCACTTGATATTTTGGAATGAAGACGTAATCCATCGAATCAAGGTCACAGAGAATCCGCATAAGGCAGAAGACAATGAAGAAACCTTTGGAAATCCGGGGGATCCAGAAGACGAAATTGGGTGGGCCCAGACAGTGCAGCGCCTCAATGAAGTCATGAATAAATTAAAAACGGTCATTGCGGGCCTTGACGATGAAAAGTTAAAAGCTCCGTATGCAGCTAACAGGTACTCTATTGAGCGTTTACTCAGCAATATCATGATGCACGATACATATCATCTCGGCCAAATTGTTCTGTTGCGAAAGCTGCAATCCTCTTGGGGCGGCGTTGATTGGTCCTAAAGCACCATAATTCGCCCAGCCGTAGAAGTAGTATTGCAGGTGTGACCCCCCTTTACATTCTCTATATGGTGAAGCGGGTGATTTTCCTGCTTTATGGATGGCTAAACGGGTGCTTTTCTTCAATAAGCATATTCCACAATCGGGCGCGATTGTGGAATAAGAAAGGAGATTACATATTAGTCATATAAAATATGTAATCTCCTTTAATTTATTTACCTTTTTTAATTTAGGTTTTGATAAACCGGAATTCTTCTGCTTTTTTCTTTGCGTTTTTAATGTTGAAAAATTTGAGATTTATAATGCTAATTCAGTTGCGAAATGAAATCTTGTTATTGTTATTTTTTCTTTTCAAGTGTAGTTATCACGACACTAAATATAATAAGAGCACCACCAATGAAAAAATTACGATTCAACGTTTCATTTAAAAGGAACCACCCTAATAACGAACCGACAATTGGCTGGAAAAAGAAAAATAAAGAACCGATGCTAGCATCCATGAGCTCTAGGCCTTTATTCCAAAGAAAAAAGGCACCAGCAGTGGAGATGATTCCTAAATAGAGAATACCTAATATGATAGTGGTGCTTAAGTTTCCGATTGGACTTGATTGTAACTCCAAAATCATGCAAGGTGTAATGAAAAATAACGAAAAGAATATTGCATACGTTGTAATGACTAAGGATGAAAAGCGTGTAGAAGCAATTTTTACATAAATAGATAGTAAAGCCCACGTAATAGCTGCCCCAACTAAAATGATTGTGCCAATAAAGTAAGAACCAACCTCTATATCCCATCCAATAACAATAATGACGCCTAATGTAGCTAAGATGGTAGAAAGTATTCTAAGAGTCGTTAATTTTTCTTTCAAAATTAAAGTAGCAAATATGACCATAAATGCTGGCGTGGCCGATGTAACTAAAGAGCCTGTGTGCGCATCTGATAATTTTGTTCCAACAAATTGGCATGTTATTGAAATGAAGTAGCCAATGAAACCGATCCAAGCAAAAAGGAACCAGTCTCGTTTGTGAATATGAATTTTCTTTTTATTTTTTCGTTCAGATATTTTCAAAATCATATATAAAACGAAAAAAGCGATGATAAAGCGAAGCCAGACAAGTGTAAGCGGTGGAACAAAGTCGAGTACATATTTACTAATAACGTACATACCGCCCCAAATACTTGCTGCAAGTGATAAACAGATTGCTCCTAAAATTGTTTGTTTCATTGTGAAATACCTCCGTCTATTTGTAGGATTGTCATTCGAAATCCTAAGACGAGGCATATTTTATAAAGTATACGTATGCCCGCCTTAGATTATAGACGGATTACAGGTTGATCGTTTTCGAATAGGTTGTTGTAGTACATGAGAACCGCTCCTCTCGATATTTTATAGTTGTTTATCATAAATTAGTTTTATAATAGAATTATAACTTAATTTTCAGATTATTGGAGGAGGAAAATGAATATGTTGTAATTCAGTCTCATTGTAGTAATTATCCAGAGCCAATCAGTTTAGAGAAAGGAGATCAAGTGAGAGTTGGACATTCCTATTCAGGGCCTGAAAACTGGAACGATTGGGTAGATTGTCATGCTGAGTATAATAATTTGGCAGGATGGGTTCCGAAAATACAACCTAATGAATGTTAATATATGTTACGTATAATGAATATTTACTTTATAAAAAGGGGGAATATTATGACTGAAACAAACGAATTTTTAGGAGTTGATTGTAAACAAAATGTGAAGTTTTCTATTATAATCCCTGCACACAATGAAGAAAAGTACATTAGAAAATGTTTAGATTCAATTGCAAAGGCATCAGAGGCATATAAAAATCAAACTGAAGTCATAGTTGTTTTAAATCGTTGCACAGATAAAACAGAGGAAATAGCAAAGTCGTATAACTGTATTACATTAAAAAATAACGATAAAAATTTATCGAAAATCCGAAATGCAGGGGCCGAAATAGCGAGTGGAGAAATAATCATTACTATAGATGCTGATACCCAAATGACAGAGTCTATGTTGTCTAATATAGACAAATATTTAGCTTCAGGTAAATACATTGGCGGCGGGGTAACTGGAAAGTTTGAAAGAATATCTTTAGGAATATTTGTTTCCGCACTTTTAATAATAATCCCCTTACTTTTTAAGTATGGAGCTATATCAGTAGGGATTTTTTGGTGCTATAGAAAAGACTTTATGGCAATTAACGGCTTTAATGAAAATATGCTTATGGCAGAAGATGCAGATTTCGCTAAAAGATTAAAAAAATGGGGAAAGCAAAATAATAAGAAATTCGGTACAATTAAAAATGGAATGATAACTTCATGTAGAAGATTTGATAAACATGGGGACTGGGCTTTACTTAAAAATCCAAAAATAATATTAGCCTATCTAAAAGGAACTGATAAAAAATACGCAGATAAAACATATTATGATAACCAAGAAAGATAACTGTGAAGATTCCTATACAAATCATTTATCAAATGAACTAGTGAAACAAGATAAATAAAATTCACCAAAACTAAACTTTTGAATATTAGTTTGTTTTCAAATCTCCTACTTTTAGCCCGCATCAGCAGCTCATAAAAGCCCGATTGGTGAGGGCTAACAATCAGTGGGGGATGGAGAAAGCCCCCGCTGATTGAAGTTTCACTTTATTAAAATTCTATTTTTTGTGTATATTACCATTTAGAATATTCTTTCATTTCCTGATGTTTCGTTTAATTTGCTGATTTTCAAAAAAATAAACCTCTGTACCTGACCAAATAAAAACCCAACACACAATGCTTAATACTCCTGCAATATAGGCATGGTTGCTTGAAAGCTTCAAGAATATCACGCCAACAATAATACCGAGCACAAACAAAACAATAGCCTTTTTGACATTTCTAGCATATGTATATTCCTCTTCGTTCAAGAGGTTAGAAAAAGTGTTAAATGTGGCAGTTTTCAATGACTTTTCGTCAAAATCATTCTGACCTGAAAAAAATATGTCTACTTCTTTTCTTTTGCCACTGTGTAGCTTTGACAAAATAAAATCTTCAAGGTCAGAGCTTAGGTGAACATCATCTGAGCTATAATATCTTGAAAACGGAGTATCAGTTTCATCTAAATAGATATTTATACTTAATTCATCTTTCATGTTAACCCTTCTTTAAACCTGATGTACTAGTTGAAAGTCAACCTTTTATCAGTATGTTCAAGATAGCAACAATTTTTACGAAAACAGCGTTATAAAAATTGATGAACTGAGTGCAATTGAGGAAACAGGTTATTCAAGTGAATTTGACCTAAAAGGAACTCTTGTAGATCTGTATGTAAAAGTGCAAATTGATGTCGGAGATCTAACTGGCATCAATACAGGGTACAGCGACTTAAATCGAATGACTTCAGGCTTACAGGCTGGCGACTTAATCATTGTTGGAGCACACCCGGCAATGGGGAAAAAGGCATTTATACTGAACGTTGCCTATCATGCAACGAGTTCAGATACAGCAGTTGAAATCTTTTCGGTGGAGATGGGAGAAGAACAATTGCTCAAGTGAATGATTTCTAGTGCTGGTAATGTTGATGCAACGAAAATGAAAAAACCCAAGAAGCTTTGCAATATCAAAGACTGGAGAAGATTAGCCAAGCGATGGGACTAATTTATAATCTACCACTGGAAATATACGATAAGGAAAATGTAACAATGCAAGAAATTTATGCGAAGACTAGAAACTAAAACGTAAATATCCAGATGAAAATGTATTAATAGGGGTACTGCCGCATGACCATCAAGCTAAAATTTTATAGTACCCCCAGAACGAAATTTTGTACTAACTTGTAACAAAAAAGCTCATTTTTTCGTTTTGGGGTATTTGCTTTTCTTAACTTGATGGCGATGTGACGCTACCCCATTATGCAAAAGATAAAAATTGGAAGCCAATAGATGAAAAATAATAATTCCTTATTCAACTAACGCATGCATTAGTTGAACAACCTAAGGTTGCTTCGGTAGCCATTTTTTTGTACCAACTGGCAGTTTAGTTTTCAATATGTGAAAAGGGATTTCTAAGTGATTAATTGAATATACATTTATTGTTTACTAATTTTTGGGAGGTTCCTTTATGGGAGATAAGCTTTACTGTATTGCTGTATATCAAGTTCTTAATGAAGAAAGACTAGGAGCTTCGCACGGTTCTATAATAACTTATAGTGATGCTGTAACGGGATCTCCTGTTAGTGAGATAGGGTATTTTTAAATTTATTTATTATAGTAACGTACCCGAAGAGGTTGATATGGTGACATATCAACAAACTAAGGTGGTACCACGAAATTGCAACTTTCGTCCTCAAGAATTATTTCTTTGGGGTGAAAGTTTTTTTATTATATAAGTTTCATTATGTCATAATTTAAAGTTTCCGAGAGGAGAAATAATATGAATCCTATTTTATTAGATGTTCCGTTACAAATAGAAACAGACAGACTAATTCTTCGAGCACCACTTCAAGCTGGTGAAGGGAATGTAGTACACCAAGCTATCAAAGATTCAATTAGTGAATTAAAGCAATGGCTGCTTTTATTCCAGTCCATTCCTACTGTTGAAGAAACGGAAGTTATCCTGAGAAATGCGCATATAGATTTTTTGAAAAGAGAAAGCTTTCGCTATCTTATCTATCATAAGGGTACTAATGATTTTATTGGAACTGCTAGCCTTCACGGAATTAATTGGAAGATTTCTAAATGCAAAATTTAATTACAAATCGTTGTATGAAATTGAGACAGACTATGACTTCTTAGAAGTACATGCTGTTGCTGAAGATGGAACGAAAACATTAGTTGATAGGATTGGTAATAAAAATGTAAAAGATGGTGCAGATACATCTCTTGGAAAATGGGTTGACAAATCATATGATTTAAGCCAATTCAAAGGTAAAAAAGTGAAGCTTGTATTTGAATACATTACTGATGGTGGTTTAGCATTAAACGGATTTACTCTTGATAATGCTACATTAACTGTCGATGGAAATGTTGTGTTCTCTGATGATGCAGAAGGCGAAGCGAAATTAAAATTAAACGGTTTCGTTGTATCAGACGGTTTTTATAAGAAGAAGCATAACTACTATTTAGAGTGGAGAAACTATGCTGGTGCTGATCAAGCGTTAAAATATAGCAGCGGTGTACCATACAATACAGGGCTTCTTGTATGGTATGCGGACTCTAGCTTTACAGATAACTGGGTTGGTCTTCATCCGGGTGAAGGTTTCTTAGGGGTTGTTGACTCTCACCCAGAGGCAATTGTTGGAACGTTAAACGGCAAACCAACTGTTAAAAATAGTACAAGATTCCAAATTGCGGATGCTGTGTTCTCCTTTAACCAAACAACAGCGTGGAAAGTTGGATCTCCATTACGCGGAATATATGATTACAAAGGATTGCCAGGTGTAACGAAGTTTGATGATTCTAAAAAGTATATGAACGACTTAATCCCAGATGCAGGACGTAAAGTACCGAAGCTTGGATTGAAATTTGAAGTAGTTAGACAAGCGGATGATAATTCTGCAGGTGCAGTTCGTTTATATCGTTAATAATGGAGAAGCTGTTGAAGAGGATTCCTTTCAACAGCTTTTTTCATAGGAAAATAATATTAATAATATAAAGGAAATCTGCAGTGTATAGCAGATCTCTTTGTCTATCTTGTGAATGCTAAACCGTCACGTTTGACTGTACAGTTTATGTATTGTATGATGTTCTTAACATAAATGGGGAGGGAAAAATCGTTGGGAAGGTGTATCGAATCGGACAGTTGGCTCACTTGGCTCATGTATCGAAACGAACGATTGATTATTATACGAATCTAGGTATCTTAAAAGCGGAGCGATCTCAATCTAATTATCGCTACTACGATGAAACAGCATTTGAGACATTACAATTTATTGAGAAATGCAAGGAAATGCATATGCCGCTTTGTGAGATTAAAGAGAGGATCGAGGAGAGAAAGAAGCTGCTCGGTATCAATGAACACGTTTCGAAACAAGTGAATGAAGTGACAAACCATATCCATCAATTAGAAGCAGAACTAACACAGTTGAAATCTCTTTTAGATGGGTTAACAGATTCACAACGTGAAAAAATATCGAAATCTTTATCTGGTCAAACGACAACTTTACTACAAACTCTAGTACTATTGTTATAGTTAAAGTTGGATCCGACTCTTTTAATTTCTGTATAGCGCTATGTTTTCTAGAGAAACAGAGAATAAGAAAACATTATAAGTATACAGGAGGTGAACACCTTAGTTTTTTTAACTAAGGGGATTCATTGGAAATATTTAATTTAGTCATGGTTGCGATTTTAATCGCATTTACTGGATTTTTCGTTGCAGCAGAGTTTGCGATTGTTAAAGTACGTTCAAGTCGCATAGATCAGCTTGTTGCGGAAGGAAAACGCGGTGCGTTAGCAGCAAAAAAGGTAACAACAAACTTAGATGAATATTTATCTGCTTGTCAGTTAGGAATTACAGTTACAGCAATGGGATTAGGTTGGTTAGGTGAACCGACAATAGAAAAGCTATTGCATCCATTATTTGAGAAATGGAACTTAAATCCGTCTGTTTCACAAGTATTGACTTTTGGTCTTGCATTTATGACAATGACATATTTGCACGTTGTAGTAGGGGAATTGGCTCCAAAAACAATGGCAATTCAAAAGGCTGAAAGAGTAACTTTATTATTTGCTGGACCTTTAATGATGTTCTATAAAGTGATGTATCCGTTTATTTGGGTACTAAATGGTTCGGCGCGCGTCGTAACTGGCTTATTCGGTTTGAAACCAGCTTCTGAACATGAAGTAGCTCACTCTGAAGAAGAATTACGTCTTATTCTTTCAGAGAGCTATGAAAGTGGAGAAATTAACCAAGCAGAATATAAGTATGTAAATAATATCTTTGAATTTGATAACCGCATTGCGAAAGAGATTATGGTACCACGAACAGAAATCGTTGGTTTTTATCTCGAAGATTCAGTAGAAGAACACATGAAAATTATCCAAAGTGAACGATATACACGTTATCCGATCTTTGGAGAAGATAAAGATGATATTATCGGTATGGTCAATGTAAAAGACTTCTTTATTCGATACATGAAAGGCGATACAAAAGATTTATCATCTATTCGTACGTATATGCGTCCAATTATTGAAGTGATGGAAACAACTCCAATTCATGATTTACTTCTACAAATGCAGAAAAAGCGAATTCCAATGGCTGTTTTATATGACGAGTACGGAGGCACAGCCGGAATTGTAACGCTTGAAGATATATTAGAAGAAATCGTTGGCGAGATTCGTGATGAATACGATGAAGATGAACATCCGCCAATTCAACATGTGAATGAACATCACAAAATTGTTGATGGGAAAGTGTTGATTACAGAAGTAAAAGATTTATTTGGTCTACACATCGAGGAAGAAGATGTGGATACAATTGGCGGTTGGATTATGATGCAGAATCATGAAATTGAAGAAGGACAATGTGTGGAAGCCGAGGGATATGAATTTAAAGTTCTTGAAAAAGATGCATATCAAATTAAACGCGTTGAAATTCGGAAAATTGATCATCAACAAGAGAAAGCAGCAACTGTGTAAGTTGCTGCTTTCTTTTTTACCTATAGGAAAACTTGAAATAAGGAGCGGATATTTTGATTGAAGTTGCGTTACGAGTATACAAACTACAGCTGTATATGATTTTTAGTGGTTTACTACTTTTATGGACGATAACGCCTTTTCAAAGCAAGTTACTGGATTTGGGATTGGATTAGCAGTCAGTGCATACTGCCTATGGTTGTTAGCGAGAAGAGTTGAAAAAATTGGTAGAAGTATTGTATTAAAGCAACGCGCGCCGGGACTCGGGATTTTAAATCGTTTTGCTGCTGCTATATTGGGGGCAATCATCATGTATGAAATTGAACATGAAATGGAAATGTGGGCATTTGGTACAGGTATTTTAGGTGGTCACTTTTTAATGATTGCGAATTTAGCTTATGCAAATATACAGTTAGCAAGAGAAGAAGAGGAAAAAAGAAAAAAGATTGCAGAGGACTCGAAGTAAGAAGGTAAAAGGGAACCGAAAATGGTTCTTTTTTATCTTCTTATTTTTTTGTTATTTTCGCAAAGATCGCTATTTTTGATGTGTAAATTTAATAATGAAATATAATCTATAAAAAGGATCTTAGATAACCATTACAACAAGAATATAATTAGGAATTAAACAGTTATGTTAGAATTATAGAAAATAGGAGGTGCTAAAATGAATAAAGATAAAGAAACTCCTGAAAGAACAAGAGAAAGACTAAGACAAGAAGAACTAAAAAGAAACCCAACTGGAAATATCAATGATGCGTTTAATAGGGCTGGAACTGGAAACCTTGCTGATTTAGTAGGTAGTTTAGGTTGGAGGGGTATGGGCATTTTAATCCTTGTAATCATAATAGGTTTTATTGCCGCAGCAATATTCTTCAAGTAAGAAGATGTCTTTTTGAGGTCATTTGTTATGCGCTTTTTAAGATCTAAATTGTATTACGATTGTGGGTTTTTGAGATGATAGAATAAGCATTTGTTCCACTTGTTTTCTAAAGGAAAAATGTTTGTCTAATTCAAATCGAACCATATAATAAATCGCTATTAAAATGCATGATATATAGCGATAAATTATGAGAAAACAACCTATTTTTTATTTTTTCATGAAAAAATAAAAAAATTAAGAAAACCCATCGCTTTCTAAAGGGGATATATGTTATTATGACAAAAGACTTTTTGAAAGAGGTGGATGAAAATGTTACAAGCGCTACTTATTTTTGTACTTCAAATTATTTATGTTCCAGTTTTAACAATCCGGACGATTTTGCTTGTAAAGAACCAAACAAGATCCGCTGCTGGTGTCGGATTATTAGAAGGTGCAATTTATATTGTAAGTTTAGGAATTGTGTTTCAAGATTTATCAAATTGGATGAATATTGTAGCCTATGTCATTGGCTTTAGTACCGGACTATTATTAGGTGGTTATATAGAAAATAAATTGGCAATTGGGTATATTACATACCAAGTTAGTTTACTAGATCGTTGTAATGAGTTAGTAGATGAATTAAGACACTCTGGGTTTGGCGTAACTGTATTTGAAGGAGAAGGGATTAATTCGATTCGTTATCGTTTAGATATTGTTGCAAAACGTTCACGCGAGAAAGAGCTTTTGGAAATTATTAATCGAATTGCACCGAAAGCATTTATGTCTTCTTATGAAATTCGTTCTTTCAAAGGTGGTTACTTAACAAAAGCGATGAAAAAACGAGCGTTAATGAAGAAGAAAGATCATGCATCATAAAAAAGAAGTTGATTTTTTCTAATTTTGATAGTGACATTTATATAATGTTACATATTTTATAAAAAGAAAAGGATAGATGCAAGTAGAGAAAATCTGAGTGATCTATCCTTTTTTTGTTATAACTGCAATATCGTGTAGTATGAGAAGGTAATTTGTAGATATAATGGGATAAATATGATAGTTGTTTCACATTATTGCAGAAATAGCTGGAAATTGCATATACAGAAGTGTACAAAAGAATATGATAAGTGAATGAGGGAGTATTTCTGAAATATATAAATTATCTTATTTGTACATAATAATATATTTTGAATGTGAGGAGGAAAAACGTGTATAAATTACCGTTAGGCATACAAATACCAGATCAAATTGATTACCCAAAGGGGTATGATTACGATACCATACAACAAAATCGTGCGCAGGCGAACATTGTAGAAGGCTACAAGATGAGAGAGGTTGAAGGCGAAAAATTTCAGTATTTTACAGAAATTAACATTGATGTTGATAAAGTTTGGCGCTTATTTGAAACATTAGTTAATATAATGTTTAAAGAAGGGATAGCCTATGGATTTGTAGGAATGAAAGGTGAAGAGCCATTTTTCAGTTCTTTTACTGAATTTGACCGAATCATGAATCTCTTTAAGGAATATAAATTTGAACTTATAAATGATGGATTTCTGCAATTTGGAATCGCAACTGAAGATAGTACATCCTATAATGAGATTTTTGTGACTAACTTTAAAACCTTTCAAGTATGGAGTGAAAACAAAAATGACGTTTTAGCTGCATTAAATCAAATGGATTTAAAGAAGTATAAAGACTTGAAATTTATTTACGATTTTCCGGTAACGTCAAAAGCACTTTCTCCGCAACGATATCCAGAAATCCGACATTACACAGAGGTACTGGAAGAATTAGAAAAAGCTTTTTCTCTCATAGTATGATAAAAATGTTTCCCCCTGTTAAGTACAGAGAAACATATTATAAGTAACGGCTAAAAGTTGAGCTTAAGAACTGAATGATTGTGTGTTCCTAGAGCTTTGTAAAGGGGTTTTTTACTATTTTATTATCATAAATAGTTTAAAGTTATCAGATAATACTAGATATTTTAGTCTATTAATTATTATAATAGACTATGAGATGGGTTATAATTGAGACAGAAAAGATGTATTCTTAGGTGGGACCTAGGTGGCGCAGTTTTTTTTTTGGCATAGAAGCCAAAAGTGCCTAGTCTTTTTTGCCAATATGGGGGATGGAGAGATTATCATGAGCAACATGCAGAAGAAAACAGACGTTATCTTAATTGGTGCCGGAGTTATGAGTGCGACTTTGGGGTCATTATTGAAAGAGTTAGCACCTGAATGGGAAATCAAGGTGTTTGAGAAATTAGCAGATGCAGGAGAAGAAAGCTCTAACGAATGGAATAATGCGGGTACTGGTCATGCTGCACTGTGCGAGCTTAACTATACATCTGAAAAACCTGACGGATCTATAGATGTTAGCAAAGCTATAAAAATTAATGAACAGTTCCAGCTTTCAAGACAATTTTGGTCTTATCTTGTAAACAGCAATTTGATTCGTAATCCACAAGACTTTATTATGCCAATACCTCATATGAGTATGGTACAAGGGGAAAATAATGTTACGTTTTTGAAAAAACGTTTTGAAGCGCTTTCAAAAAATCCGCTGTTTCAAGGAATGGAATTTTCCGATGATCCTGAAAAGCTGAAAGAATGGATTCCGCTTATCATGGAAGGCCGCACACAAAATGAGCCAATAGCGGCAACGAAAATCGATTCTGGGACGGATGTCAACTTTGGAGCTTTAACACGCATGTTGTTTGATCACTTACAGAACAAAAACGTTGAGTTAAATTACAAGCATAGTGTTCAGGATATTAAACGTGCTAGCGACGGATCATGGGAAGTAAAAGTACATGATATCAGTAGTGGGAAAATCGAATACCATACTGCAAAATTCGTCTTTATCGGCGGCGGAGGTGGAAGTCTGCCTTTACTACAAAAAACCGGTATTCCTGAGTCGAAACATATTGGTGGGTTCCCGGTAAGCGGATTATTTATGGTATGTAACAATCCGGAAGTTGCAGAGCAGCATCATGCAAAAGTATACGGTAAAGCTAAAGTTGGTGCTCCTCCAATGTCTGTTCCACATCTTGATACAAGATATATGGACAACAAAAAAACATTACTGTTTGGGCCGTTTGCTGGCTTCTCACCGAAGTTCTTAAAAACTGGTTCGAATTTGGATTTGATAGGTTCCGTAAAACCAAATAATGTCCTCACTATGTTGGCGGCAGGCGTAAAAGAGATGGCATTGACAAAATACTTAATCCAGCAAGTTATGTTATCAAATGAAAAGCGTATGGAAGAATTACGTGAATTTATTCCGAATGCTAAAAGCGAGGATTGGGATATAGTAGTAGCAGGCCAACGTGTACAGGTGATTAAAGATACTGATGCCGGTGGTAAAGGAACACTTCAATTTGGTACGGAAGTTGTTAGTGCTGCTGATGGCTCGATAGCTGCATTACTTGGTGCTTCTCCAGGTGCTTCTACTGCTGTTCATGTTATGCTTGAAATATTAGAAAAATGCTTCCCAGAACATATGAATGCGTGGGAACCGAAAATAAAAGAAATGATCCCTTCTTATGGCGTGTCACTAGTGGAAAACCCAGGGTTTTTCCAAGAAATTCATGCTTCAACAGAGGAAACGCTTGGTTTAAGTAAAAAAGAACTGGCTCATAGTTAAATTCTTGGAGTATAGAAACAAAGCTATGTAAGACCATTACACAGTTCAATAAAAAAGAAAATCAACTATGCAAAAGAGGCTGTCTCCAAAAGATCGTTTTTAGCGATCTTTTGGGGCAGCCTCTTCATATGATTCTAAATAATATTTAAAAAGCTAAATCCATACATCGCAGCAACTGTAAAAATGATTGTCCATACTGCTAGACTAATAGTCATCCAACTTATGACGTGTGTCCGGTTCGATCCAAATGTTAAGGCTAATACGGCTGCAATATCAGTTCCTACAAGAATTGGAGCTAACAGAGCCAACCCTGGAATACCATATCGTTCCCATATTCGCCTTGATCGAGTTTCTTTTTTAGAAGGTGTTGTTATCCCTTTTTTAAATTTTCTGGCTGCTTGCCATTTTGCGTACTGCTTAAAGAAGAAGCCAAGTAATAAAACCAAGATAAGATTCCCTGCAAATGCTGTCACTCCTACTGCAAATGGCTGTAATCCCCATGCAATACCGAGTGGTACAACGATTGATACATCCATCCATGGAGCAAAGGCTAGTAAAAATAAGACTACATATTGCCATAATTCACCTGCATTTTGAGCCCATTCTAACATATTGTTCCCCCTGTTTTTGTTCAGATTAAATACGATGGAAAATCAGAATAGTAGTTAACCAATAGACAATGTATTGACCTAATCCTAGTAAACCTATGCATATTAGCGGAATGAGAATGTTATGAGAAAAGAGGAAGCAAACTCCTGCTGTTATTGGAAGTGCAAAGCTATAGTAAATATACACATTCCTACAAGCCTTATAGGTCACCCATTGTTGACCTTCATCTATTTCACGAAATTCAGATGGGATAAATCCAAATAATTTAATTTTATCATCAGGATTCTTCCGATTATAATGCTTTGTAAGAACGAACCACAAAAAAGTAAACATTACCAAAATCCCAAAACACAATCTAGCTATAACGACTTGTGTATCCATAAGAGAAAATAGTAAAAATGCAATGATCAATACAAATAAGCTCGTACCTATAAGTGGAGACCTCAAAATATGTTTCATCAAAAATATTCATTCCTTTCCTGTTAAATAAAAAATATCTTCTACAGTAACTTGAAACGCAGTAGCTATTTTTAACGCCATCGTAACAGATGGGGAATAATCACCTTTTTCAATTAACCCAATTGTCTGTCTTGTCACTCCAACGGCATCGGCTAAATCTTGCTGAGTCCACCTAAATTGTGCCCGTAATTCTCTAACTCTGTTTTCAAGCATCATAATTTCCCTTCCTTCATTTCCAATTACTAACATTGTAAATGATTGCTTACAAAATGTAAATAATCATTTGCATTTTGTAATAAATAATTGCTTGAGAAACATAAAACAACACCATCTATAACTAAAATGGTGTTGTTTCGTTTATCTAGCTTTTAAAATTGAATAGTTTTATCCATTAAGAAGATAGAGGATTGAAAAATAAGATGAAGAATTAGAGTAGATAATGCAAAAAATAGAAAGAGGGGAAAAGATGAATTTAAAATTAGTAGATGTAACGGAAGAAAATTTCTTTGAAATTATTAATTTAAAATCAGATGAAATCCAAGAAAAACACATTCAAATATATGAAAGATGGGTTGGTTCAAATGCTTTCTTTCTTGCAGCTTGTCAAACGTTTGGGTTTACGCCGAAAGCTATATATGATAATGACGTTTTAATAGGTTTTGCTTCGTATGGGTCTAGAAATAAAACGAAGCAATATGAGTTAATTAGTATGATGCTTGGTCATCAATATCAAGGATTAGGGTATGGGATTCCTGCTTTAAAAGCAGTAATAGATAGTATGGTTCAAACGTACAAATGTGAAGAAATATTCTTATCGGTTATTCACGATAATGAACGCGCGAAGCGGATTTATGAAAAAGTGGGTTTTAGGCCAACAGGAGAGATTGAAGAAGGACACCATCCAGAATTTGTTTACTGTTTAAAACTAAAAAACTATGTAAATGTATAAATTTGTATTATTGAATCAAAAGCACCGTTCTATAAACTGGACGGTGCTTTTCATCGTACTATATATGCTTATAATCCTGTATGAATCATTTCATTTTCTTGTTTTTGCTCCATATTCTTTAACATATGAAGCAAAATAAATCCTGTAACACCCATTGCACCCAAAAATAACCAAGGTGTATATGTCTCTTGCAACTTTGATGTAAACCATGTTCCTGTGTAGTTACCAATTGTAAAGCCAATAGCGAGTGAAAGCTGATAAGCTCCAAAATATGTGGCCGTGTAAGAGGCATGACTATAATTTGCAATTGCGATATCAGCATTAGGTAATACTAGTGTTTCTCCAATTGTAAATAGAATGACGCAGCTAAACAGCCAATACGGATCTGGAAACAAAGGAATAAGTAAAAAAGAAAGTCCCATAAGTAGCACGCCGTATTTTACAATCGAGAGTGTACTATATTTGTGAAATATCTTTCGGAATATAATCATAAATAACACACCCGTAATTGCATTCACTGTAACAACAAGTCCACCTAGCTTTGGGCTATGACTGATATTGGTCATATGAAGTGGAAGGGCGACAGTAAGTTGAGTAAACATAATGTAAAAGAAAATCATAATACATGAGAATGAGAGAAAACGCTTGTTTGCAAAAACAACTTTTAATCCAGATAAGAGTTGTACATTTTCAGTAGAAACTTGGAAGTGGGATCTAAGAAGATAAAAAATGATTGCAAAGAATAGCATAAGGAATCCAGTAAAAATAAAGGGGTACAAAGGATTCCATACGAGTAATAGACTACCCGCAATTGGGCCAATAATTGCACCGCTGTTAAAAGCGAGATTTAAGTATGTAAATAAATCTTTTCGGATGCAAGCAGGCTGCGAACCGAATACAGCACGAGCAGCTGGTTCGTAAAATGCAGTTCCAAACCCAATCAATGAAGCAGAAATTGAAATCGTATGAAACTCTGAAAATATTCCTAAACAAATAAAGCCAATGCCTCTTAAGAGTAATCCGGATATCATCATAATCATGTATCCAAATTTGTCAGCAATAATGCCAGAAAATAAAGGGATAATTCGTGAAGTAATTATCATAATTGTTAAGATAGTTCCAACTTGCAAAGTAGAGAAGTGTAGAAAATTCGATAAATAGATGGCAAGAAAAGCGTACACAGCAAAGTAACCAAATGCCATGAAAAATGATGAAAAAAGTATAACGCGTATCGGTGTTGAAAAGTTTTTCATAGAGTCTCCCTTCTATCTTGTAACCATTAAAAGTTTTTGATGGTTAACTGTTTTATATTATAATTATACATAAAGTCAGAAAAAAGTAAATTTTAGAAAGATGGTGAATGGATTTGAGTCAGAGTCAAGAAGCACCGGGACAATTAGAAATCGTAAGAGAGTTTTTAAATACATGGAGAATTCCAAATGACACAAGAAAGCAGGTAGATGAGCTTAATACAATAGATGATGTACTTCGATTTATGAGAAACCATTTTGGTGAGGAATTTTCTTTTGGCACGTTGGATGAGCTGAAGCAATTTAGAGATGACGTTCGTTTCGCGATTGAGGCGAAAGGGACATTACAAAAATGGTTTGAAAAATATCCATTTGGCGTATGTGTGACGAAAAATATGGAATTTATTACATATGAACCAATTGGGGGACGGAATTTCTATACGATGATGTTACAAATTATTTTGACTGCGATTGAACAAAAGAGGTGGAATCGGTTGAAAGCATGTCCAGATTGCCGCTGGGTCTTTTATGATCATTCTCGTAACGGAAGTAAGCGCTGGTGTGGGATGTATGCAGGGAGTAAAGAGGGAAGAGCTTGTGGTACGATTGCGAAAGTGAAAAATTATCGGGAGAAGAGAAAAGGGAAATCTAGTTATAACGTTTAAATATATAGATATTATGTATCTAATGAGATTTCATGTGTAGAAATGATTGTGTTTATCTGAGAGCACCGTGGCTGTAATGGAGGGGAATTAGAAATGGAACAAACAGAAATGTTAGAAATAAATAAAAAGTGCTGGGATATAGTGGCACCTTACTTTTTTTAGGGAGATTTTTTACCGAAGTACGGGCCGTATACTGCTTCTGAAGATGAAATACGTAGAATAAAACAATCGAATAAAGTATTTGGTGTCTCTGGACTGTGGACAGCTTTATTTATGAAAAAGCTTACTGAATGGTAAAAAGAATTATGTTTTCTTAGTGAATTATATTTATATCTGTTAGCAAAGACTGTGTAAACGAAGAAACCCTTCAGAAAATCTTCATCACTTGCACCTGGTTGGAGGTTCAATATTTTTTGAAAGTTCACTTCAAGGCTTGAACCTCTATTAATTATACGTTTCTATAGTAATTCAGCTTGATTTATCATATCTTTTCTTCTCTAATTATATACTCAAAAAATCCAATTTAAAACACACACAATTACTATTAATCTAAGGTTTTGAATTGTCCCCTTAATGAAAACTTAATTAATTGGTATATACTTCTTGAATCCCTTACTTATAGTGCCATTATAACCATTTTTAGAAAAGAATTTATGTGCTTCTATTCTATTTATACTACTTAATAGGATAATTCTTGTGGACCCCCTTGCAATTGATAACCGTTCTACATGTTTTAATAACTTTTCACCTATCCCATTACCTCGAAAATCTTCATTTACAATTACATACTCTAGGACGGTATATGGTCTAAATTGATATCCAGGATCAAGACAAAAAGTCATAAATATACTTCCTTTAACTTTACAATCTTCCTCATACACAAATAAAAAATTATTAGAATCATTCCTTATCTGCTCAATTCTTTCTGGTAAAACCTTAATGTTTTTACTATGTGGTGCTAATTTTTTATATAGATTTTCAATTACATGACTGTCCTTTGGGTCAGCTTCACGAATCATATAATTCCTCCTCTATTAATATTGATATATCCATGGTTCGGTCTATTCTAATACTGCACCTTTTGACTCTATTGTATCCTAAAACAATGCTTTTTGAGTACAATTCAGATAATAAGATGGTAAAAAGAGAATAGAAGGGATAGCGTTTTTTGTTTTGGGGTATTTGCTTTTCTTAACTTGATGGTAATGGGGTGATTCCCCTACACGCTTTTATTAAGAACTCTTATTTATACTAAGGATTAGAATCTTATTGATTCCTTAAAATGTAGAAAGAGGAAAATACTGTAAAAACTATTGTATGTTTAAAATCTTTATGTTACATTTGTGTTACAAAGAAGTTATGAAATGTAACTTTTATTGCGTTTTGTTTTCTGTTGTTTTTGATGTGTTACGAATTATGGTCCGTATTTCCAATCAACTAAGAATATTTAAAATTAAAGAAATAGCAAACTATAAACTAAAAATGATTTTTCTATGTGTATAAGAGTGTGTGTAGTAAAGAGTTTGAGTTAGAGCTTTAGCGCATTATTAAAATTTCTTTCTGTCTTGAAAGAAGAAGAATACTAACTATTTAGGGGTTTTTAAGTAATGATAGTGAATGAAATGTACTTCCTTTCCCACACACAATTTAGTACATATTTTACTTTCAGTCTAATTACTACACAGACTTTTATACATATGAAGTTATTGTTTTAGGAATATATAGGAGGAGAGAGAAAATGAGAAAGTTATTAACACTAATTGGACTTACATTTTTAATGCTAGCTGGATGTAGTAATGGAGATTTTGAAAAAGCAATGGAAGTGGGGAAGACAGCGCTAACTAATAAAGAATATAAAACAGCCTTAGCATCATTTGAACGAGCACTAGATGAGAAAAAAGATGATTCAGATGCAAAAGTGTTTGTAGAACAAACGAAAGCAATGATTGAGGCAGTGAAACTAAAAGAAGAAACAAAGGTAGAAGAATCAATCAAGTCATTTGAAAAAGTAGAGAACATGAAGAATGGAAGTAATACGCTTATAAAACAAGCAAAGGAAGAACGAACAGCATTACTAGCCATCTTAGAACAAAAAAAGAAGTATAGTGAGCAACTGGTGAAAAGTGATGAGTTAATAAGTAAGAAAAATTATTCCGAAGCGAAAGAGATATTAAATAAGCTAGTTTCAGAAACAAAAGATAACAAGAACCTTGAAGAATATAATAAAACAGCCTCAGGATTAATCACTAAAATTGGTGAAGAAGAAAAAAATACAAAGAGTGAAACAGTAGCAGCAGTGAAGGAACAAAAAACAGATGCAGTAACGAGTCAAAAGGTAACGACAGAGAAGAATCAAAAGGTAGAGGCAGAGAAGAATCAAAAGGTAGAGACAGGAAAGAATCATGATGAATTTACTTTTGAGAAAGCTATAGAATATATCAAAAAAGAATATAATGAAGAATACACTTACACTCTTGAGGATACTCAAGTAGAAAATGGAAAGAAATATTATAAAATTAGAGTGCGTACGACATATAAAATAGAAGGCGCAGCTGGGTCAGGATTTACTGGAGTATTCAAGGTATTTGAAGATGGTACAATTGTTGAAATGCACTAAATCGATGAAAAGGATACGATGAATCTTTATATTTCTAGTAAGAATTCAATTGAAAGAATAGTAGAGGATGAACCTTCTAATGATTTTGATGAACAAGCAGCTGCACCTTCTAAAAAATATTATTCTTTGCATAAGGCGAAAATGTTACCGCCAATGTTAATAGTTAAGGTTCGAAAATAGGTTATTGTATAAAAGGAAAGATACAATATGAAAAAAGCTTTGCAACAATAGCAAAGCTTTTTTCAAGTTTCGTCATACTGCACATACAAATGATCTTACATGCGCAAGAAATTCACTTCATCTTTTCGGCTGAAAAATATGTTGAAAAAAGTATTTGTGATGTAAACTATCTACAATTTTGTTAGCTTGATACGTACGTTGTTGTTCCAATCTAAGACGTTGCTCCATCATTTTCATTTCATGATCTGATAAACGTAACATTGTACGAGTCTCCTTTTCTATAAATATAGGTTTCTAATGACGACGATTCCACATACTTTATAGTTAAGGAGGGATACTGTGTATCATAGGTAAAAAGCACCTTCCCTCTCCCAATACGCTTACGAGGTTAGCTGTCGGACTCGGGAAGTGAGAGTTCCCTACTTAAAAAAGATTCGCCCCAAGTAGCATGAACTACATGAATGGTTCCCCCGTTCCAAAATTTGGATTCAGCAAAAGGTTTTATAAAAAATAAGATAACATAACTCGCAAAAGAAGTCAAATTATTTTGTATTTTCTGCCTTTTCTAACTGTGTAAGAACAAGTCCGTCAGGTAAAATAATGTCTGTTACTTCAATGAATCCGTGTTTTTTATATAGAGAAAGTGCAGGGATGTTTGCTTTCCCTGTTTGTACAATATATTTCTTTGTGTCAGGAGATATGCTAAATAAATGAAGGAGAAACTTTGTTGCAATTCCTCTATGAAAATAGTCAGGAGATATAACTAGGCGATGGATATCAATAATTGTCCCTTCATTTACAAAAGAGATAAAACCTATTAGTTTATTTTCAAAGATGTAGCCATAAAAGGTCTCATTACAATTTTGAATGTCTTCCACAGTATCATATAAACGTGGGATTGCTGTGCTGTTAATGTACTTTGCTTCAATTTTATAAGCAGGAATTTGGATCACTAAAATAGCTGATGCTACTTTAATAGAAGTAGGTGGAATTTTACAAATCATTAGCTACTCTCCTTTTTGTATGTTAAATTTTATCCTGAGATAAGAAAAAATATGTGTTAAACATTGATATAATTATTGTTTAAAGTGTGATAAAAATATATTTATATAACATTAATCGCTATGAAATTTGACAAATTTTAGCTCTCTTGGATACAATGTATGTACATGAATTTCGTGATATTATAGTAACTCTCCTGTTATGAATGGCTGTCATTCAATGAAAAATGATAAGGTGCAAGTAATGAACTAAGGGTGTGTATAACTTTTCTATTGGATCACAAATGAATAGAAATATATTACTGATTGTTTCATAAAGCCCTTTTCAAGGGCTTTTCATACTTAGAGAGGTGGTATATTTGGAGAAAGTCAATTTACGAAAAAGAGATAAACTGAAAAATTTTTTTAAAGAACAAAATTATTTAGCGGTGCTGCTTGGATTTGCCTTACTGTTTGTGAATATATTACTACTAACAAAAATTTCGTTTGTATTTACACCCTTCATTGTCTTTTTAAAAACAATCTTTTTTCCAGTGTTGTTAGCTGGGGTACTATTTTATATTTTACATCCATTAGTTTCGCTTTTAGAAAGAAAAGGTGTTTCTAGAATTATTTCCATTGCCTCTATATACATACTTGTAATCGGGTTGTTTGTTTTTCTTGTTGTGACAGTGATTCCGATTATTAAAGATCAAGTAAATGCGTTAATAGATAACTTGCCATATTTCGGTCATGAAATTGAGAGGGCAGCACGTAGATTTGGGGAAAGTAATATAATTGGAAAGATTCAAGATAGCTTAAATATTGATGTAGGTAGTATCGTAAAAGATTCTACAATGAACTTTACAAATTCGCTATCATCAGTGACTGGGAATGTAACTGGATTCTTAAGTACACTTACAGAAGTCGTGCTTACATTTGTAATGGTACCCTTTATATTATTCTATCTTTTAAAAGATGGAGAGAAACTACCAAAGTACTTTTTAAGGATTATTTCAGAACAAAGACAACCTGCTGCTAAGCTTATATTAGATGATATGCATTACGCCATTAGCTCATATATTAGAGGGCAAATTATTGTTAGTTTGTTTATTGGGATTATGTTATTAATCGGTTATTTCATTATTGGGATTAAATATGCGGTCTTACTTGCTGTTTTAGCTATGATTGTAAACGTAGTGCCATATGTAGGACCGATTATTGCGATTACACCGGCTTTAATCATTGCCTTTATTGATTCACCAGCAATGATTCTAAAAGTTATTATTGTGATGATGATTGTACAATTGGCAGAAGGGAAGTTTATTTCACCACAAGTCATGGGTAAAAAATTAGACATTCACCCAATTACGATTATCTTTATTATTTTAACAGCAGGTAATCTATTTGGAATTATGGGGATTATTTTAGCGATTCCAGGTTATGTGATTTTAAAAGTGCTTGTTACACATGGGTATAGATTTATTAAACTGAACACTTAAAAAGAGGAGTTAAAACAGAAATTTTCTGCTTTAGCTCTTTTTTTCATTTTCTCATTTGTAAACCTTTGAATAAATAGAAAATTTACGTTTATCAGAAAAGGAAATGTGATAAAATGTAAAAAATGAACAAAAAGCGATGATAGAGAAGAGTACATATTCAGAACTTCGCAGAGAGCTGATGGTTGGTGGGAATCAGTAAGGGATGAACATGGAATGGACTCTGGAGCTTCTAGCTGAAATGAGTAGGCTAAGACGATTTGCTTCGCGTTAAAGAGGCATCAAGTGAGCTATCATTGTAGCTAATAAAGGTGGTACCGCGGGAGTCTCTCGTCCTTTTCTAGGATGAGAGGCTCTTTTATTTGTAGAAAGGAGGAGATAGTATGAGTGAGAAAATAATGTTAACAGGGATTAAGCCAACTGGCCATCCGCATTTAGGGAATTATATTGGGGCGATTAAACCTGCGTTAAACATGTCTAAAAAGAAAGACGGAAAAGCACTGTATTTTATAGCAGATTACCATGCATTAAACGCCATGCAAGAACCTAAGCTGTTTTGTGATTATACAAAAGAGGTTGCTGCAACATGGCTAGCATTAGGACTTGGAGAAGATGTTATCTTCTATCGACAAACGGAAGTTCCAGAAATTTTAGAACTAGCATGGATTTTAGCTTGTCTGACTCCAAAAGGCCTTATGAATCGAGCTCATGCTTATAAAGCAAAGATAGAACAAAATAAGGAGACAGGTGTTGATATTGATACAGGTGTCAATATGGGATTATATACGTATCCAATATTAATGGCTGCAGATATATTGTTATTTCAGTCTAGCCATGTACCTGTTGGAAAAGATCAAATTCAACATATTGAAATTGCTCGGGATATTGCGACGTATTTTAATCATACTTTCGGAGAGACGTTTACACTTCCTAAGTATGTAGTGCAAGAAGAGGGGGCTATTTTGCCAGGACTTGATGGACGAAAGATGAGCAAAAGTTATGGGAATGTGATACCGCTATTTGCAGAATCTGAAAAGCTCAAAAAGTTAATTTTTAAAATTAAAACTGATTCTTCCCTGCCTTATGAATCGAAAGAACCTGAGACGTTATTTATGATATATAAGGAATTTGCCACAGAGGAAGAGACAAAAAGCTTGCGAGAGCAGTACAGAACAGGCATTGGTTGGGGAGATGTAAAGAAAGAACTATTTCGCGTTGTAAACAGAGAGTTAGAAGAACCAAGGGAAAAGTATGAGGGATATATGAATGAGCCACACTTATTGTATGAGGCTTTAGAAAAAGGTGCGGAGCGAGCGAGAGAAATCGCGAAGGTGAATTTAGCTGAAATCAAAAAGAGGATTGGATATGAGAGGGAACGATAAGCGTTCCCTTATTTTTCTGTATTCATTGTAACGGATTGCTGAAATTGATCAATAATCATTTTAGGTACAGCACCAATATTATGTGGGAGTGCATGCAATGGGAAAAAAAGCAATTCTTTTGATTCATTACGGTCACATTGCAACTCACCTTCATAATTTCGGCAAATATAAACTACCATGACACCATATACTTGATCGCCGTTTGGATATATTTGAAACAAGTTTGGTCCTGAAAAGGTGTGAAATAGTTCTAAATCTTTTACGATAAGTCCTGTTTCTTCAAATGCTTCTCGTTTTGCAGCTTCTTCTAATGTTTCTCCATATCCAAGAGCACCACCAATAATGCCCCACATATTGAAATCAGTGCGAAGCTGAAGTAATATTTCATTTTGTTTATTTAAAACGATTACGTGTGAACCAGTTATGATAAGCGGATGGTTCCCTACAAGTTTTCGCATATCTTCGAGATATCCCATTTTTTTCTCCTTTATTATTAACAATACTTCGGTAATTCCCTCAACATTTTTTCAGCACGATTCGCTACAGAAGTAAGGTTAGGATCTATTTTTGCTCTGAAAAACAGGGTGCGTAAAAATGTTTTTACATTTGCACATAATATAAAGTATTCATGACAAGAAAGTCTAATTTTTAACTGTGTTAAACGTTTTATTTTTTTATAAATAATCGAAAAAAGTTGATCCCTTGGAAAGTCATAATAAAGCATAGATAAGAGGGGAGTTGCAATTCGTTCATCTTCATTATTATGATATATGGTAGAATAAATGAAAATTTTATTTAATAAGCAGTGAGCAATCTCTTCATAACAGGAACAGGTAATATGTGCACTGTGTACCAGTTCGTTAAAGGCATCGGATGCATGGGCAACGCTATGAGCCCAGCCTTTATCTTGTACATATCCACGATAATCTATTTCAAGATTCATATATGTAATAAGCTTTTCTTTTACGTTTTGCACAGTTTCTTGTAATAAGAATGAGTGAGAGTTATCGAACTGTATAATGAGTCCTATTAATAAAGTGGTATAAGAACGAGTGAAAACTCCATCTGTATTGGGAGAGGAGATTTCTTGATATAAGTAATCGTCACTTAGACAGGTCGTTAACAGAGTTTCTAAGTTATCATGGGATAGAAATTCATTTTGAATAAAATGTGCAAAACATTTATATATTAATTGATCACGTACATAGCTATCGGTCGTTCCAATATGCCCAATCATATGGGAACTTAACTCATTAAGCTCGATGTTCTGCATCTGTGTATAGTCATTTTGCTGAATGAGCTCCAATTGTTTTTGCAATGCAATGATATCCAAAGTTGCGCCTCCTCTATGCTTTCGTAATGCATTGTTTCCTAGTATTCTATATATTCGAAGACAATCCTGCTCATGCAAGGATAAATCATAGCTCCTCCCGAAGTAGATAACAAGAGGGGGAATATGATGTTAAAACAAAACCTGGGACATATAGTTGCACTGTATCCATCTGTATTATTCGATGGTTGGCATATTGAAAATGTATCAGAACGAAAGGAAGGAGCGAAATGGGAAACACTTTGGTTTCAAGTTTTTACACCGACGGGGGTGTTTCGAGTAAAAGAATTTTTTCTCGATATAATGGAACCAACATTTCCAGATAGTTGTATTTACAAAACGCAAGGTGAATGTTCTCGGTATAATGACCTTATATATTGGAAAGGGACAAATTATAAAGGAAAAGTGAGTTATGTTATCTCTAAATGGAAAGCACAAGTTGAAATTTCGATTGATGAAGGATTCGTGCAGCAACAAGAAATGGAGCAGTTTTTAGAAGGTTTGCAGCCATTAGATCTAGAAAAAGCAAAAAAACAAGTAAATAAGCCGTTTCATCACTTAAGTTTTCAAGCAAGAGTACAAATTGATGGTGAAATAAGCAGATGCAGTAAGTGGTATTCACCAAATGAAGTGCAGTTTGACTCCTTACCGATTATGATTCCGGATGGTTGGAAACTCGAATCAATTGGTTTTGGAGATGAGGAAACACAATATGTATATTGGGATGTAAAGGAACAAGTATATGCACTTTGGGCGTGTCTTCATTCAAAGCGTAATTATTATCCAGTATCGTCCTGGACTAGAAATTATAGCCTAGTGCAAGTGCTAAATGGATTAGAGTTTTATACTCATCCTCAGCGCGGTACAGTCGTATATCAAGATTTAGGTGACAAGCAGATCGCCTATGTATTTCGCGGTATTCCGTGTACAACACTTGCAAAAGTACAAGAAATCTTTTCTTAATTTCAAAGAATAGACAAAAGAATGTCATAAATATAGTCACGACAGAACTAGGACATTTGTAATACAATAAAATAGAGAATTGCTTCATTTACCGGAATATATAAAGAAAGTATTGGTGAAATTATGACACAATATAAAGATTGGTTACAAGCAAGCGTAGAACGAAAGTCAAATAATACGTTACATATAGTATGGGAAGACGGTGTAGGGGAAGTTACGATTTATTGGAGTACTTCATCAGAACAAATTGAGGAGAATGGAGAGTTTTTATTAAAAGTATCAGGTCAATCATCGTGTACGATAGAAGATCCAAATTCAAAAGCGCGTCCATATTTCCGATTAATAGCAAGTAATGGACAAGCTGTGACTGTAGCAGAACGCAGGTTGCCATTACAAGGAGCGTTTAATTTCCGCGATTTAGGTGGTTATGAAACAAGTGATGGCCATAAAGTAAAGTGGGGGAAATTATATCGCTCAGAAGAATTAGCAGGATTAACAGAATGGGATATTGCTTATTTAGAGCAATCTGGTTTAAAACTAATTTGTGATTATCGAACAGATTTTGAAGTGACACATAAACCGAATCCAAGCATTGCTGGTGCCCGTCAAGTCTGTTTACCAGTCATGCAAGATATAGCAAAAGACCTAAATATTAATGAGTTTTTCCAAGTCGGGGATTTATCAATGCTTGGAAAACCAGGTGAGTATTTAGTGAAAATGAATAAAGGCTTTGTAGAGGGAAATGAAGCATTTGTACGTTTTCTACAGCTCGCTCAAGAACCGGGAAATTTACCGCTAGTTAATCATTGTACAGCTGGGAAGGATCGAACAGGATTTGGGTCTGCTTTATTATTACTTCTTCTTGGTGTCTCAGAAGAAACAGTGATGCAAGACTATTTATTAAGTAATGGATTCCGTGAAAAGTTAAATCAAAAAATGATGGCCTTTTTAGGTGCGAAGCTACAAAACGAGGAAAGCAAAGAAATATTAGGGGCTATGTTTGAAGCTCGTGCGGAGTATTTACAAGCTGCAATTGACGAAATAAAACGTGCATTCGGCAGTATTGAAAACTATGCTGAAACAGGGCTTGGTTTTACAAAATACCAGTTAGAAAATATGAAAGCATTGTTATTAGAAGAGAAGTAATCAAACAATCCTGTATTATGCCAGTAATACAGGATTGTTTTTATCATTTTAACCGATTCATCCCCCTCCCCTAAACGAAGTGAAGGTGGGGGTAGTTCAATAATTAGCAGATGAGTAATGGAGGAAACTATGAAATACAAAGTTATATTCTTCGATGTGGATGATACATTATTGGACTTCAGTATGTCAGAAAAAAATGCATTACATAAAGTTTTTGAAGAGTTTGGATTACCTACGGGGGAAGTGGAGTATAGAAACAGCTATAAAGAGATTAGTAAAGTATTATGGAGAGACTTAGAACAGGGAACTACCACTTTATCAGAATTGGGAGTAGAGAGATTTAGAAGGTTGTTTTTAGAACATAATTTAGAGATTGACGCGGCTACATTTAACCGTGTATATCTTACATACTTGGGAAAAGAAGTACATCTTGTACCGGGAGCTGTAGACTTGTTCAACCGTCTTACGGGGTGCAGGCTAGCTATTATAACAAATGGATTTACTGATGTGCAAAAAAACAGAATAGAGGAATCTCCTCTTCGTAATACTTTTGAGCATCTTATCATTTCAGAAGAAGCTGGGTTTCAGAAGCCGGACCGAGGTGTTTTCGAATATGCATTTTCTAAGTTGAAGATTACTGATAAAACGGAAGTGTTAATTGTAGGAGATTCTTTAACTTCTGATATCCAAGGAGGAATAAATTACGGGATTTATACTTGTTGGTTTAATCCAAATGGTAAAGAGAATCATATAGGTATTCAACCAACATATGAAATTCGTGAGTTAACTGAGATTGTAGGGATTGTAAGAAAGGCTGGGAACTGAGGGATTTTGAATAAGTGCTTTTTCTATCTTTTTGGTTACATAGGAGTTACTCTTAACAATCCATATAAATCTTACAAAAAATCCCTCTTATAATAAGAGGAGGGATTTTTTGTAGACTATTTTTCATTAAAAATAAATATTTTATCAATGGAAGTATTCAATGCTTTCGTAATGTCATGGGCCAGTTGTAAAGAAGGATTATATCTTCCTTTCTCTATGAATGAATTTTAATTATATATTTAATAAAAATTCAGAAAAATGATAATATTCTTAGGTTATCAACAGTAAAAATATCGTAAAATGGTTACAAGAGAAAGGGAGGGGGGGAACGCATGATCAAGTGGATGTTAATTATGTTAATGATTGTGGCGGTAATAGTTGTTGGAACAATAGTAGTTGGGAAAAATGGAGATGAAAATTATAGTAAAGCAACGAAAGGTAATATTACAAGGCTTACAATGATTTATCTTTTATTAGCAGTGGTTTTAATTGTTGGACTAGGTTTATATATCTATTTTAATGGTTAAAGATATTTATAGATTGAAATACTGATATAAAACGAGAGCGTTTGTTTTTACGTAGAAGCGGTTTTAGCCAAATATTATGTGAAACGATTGGAAAATCAAAATGAATATGGACAATAACCTTTCTCAATAAACTGATACATTTTGTTGATCTGTTTAATCTGAAAAATACAAAAATCTAAAAATAGAATTATGCTATAATAGAGATATAATTTATTGGTAATTGAGGAAAGGATTGGATAAAATGATTGAGATTGTAAATGTATCAAAGAGTTATAATGGTTCGTCATATGCAGTAAAAGATTTAAGTTTAACAGTACCTAGTGGAGAGATATTTGGATTTTTAGGTCCAAATGGTGCTGGGAAATCGACAACGATTAAAATGGCAACAGGTATTCATGCGATAGATAAAGGAACAATTTCGATCAATGGAAAAGATGTGACAAAGGAACCTTTAGAAGCAAAGAAAACATTTGGGTATGTACCAGATAGTCCAGATATGTTTTTAAGATTAAAAGGAATCGAGTATTTAAACTTTATGGCGGATACGTATGAGGTTCCCAATGAAATTAGACAGGAGAAAATTCAATCGTTGACTAAGAGATTTGATCTCTATAATGCTTTGTCGGATCAAATTCAGAGTTATTCACACGGAATGAGACAGAAGATTATTATTATTGGTGTACTGCTGCATGATCCAGACGTATGGATTTTAGATGAACCAATGACAGGGCTTGATCCAAAGTCAGCGTTTATTTTAAAACAGATGATGAGAGAGCATGCAGATAAAGGGAAAACAGTATTTTTCTCAACACACGTGCTTGAAGTAGCTGAGAAATTATGTGATCGAGTTGCGATTATTAATAAGGGGAATTTACAGTTCCAAGGAAATTTAAATGAAATGAGAGATCATTTTAAATCCAATGAATCACTTGAGAAAATGTTCTTGGAGATGACTGGAAATGAATAAAATTTGGACATTAACAAAAGTATTATTGAAATTAAATTATGCCGATATCATAACGGATAAAAAGAAACGGTGGGCGTATGCATTTTCATTTTTAGCATTATTATTTGCTGGCTTTATATTTATCGGCCCAATTACATATGGAATGTACGCTGGAATGGAATCAATCGGACAAGAAACATCGATAATTGGAATGGGATTAGCTGTTGCGAGCATATGGGTATTTGTAATTAGTATTACGAACATTTTAACGGTATTTTATTATAATAATGATGTTGAAACTTTATTACCTTTACCACTGCAACCATCACAAATCATTACGGCGAAATTTATTACGGTATTAATTACACAATATGTGATGGGATCTTTCATTTTATTGCCAATCTTTATTGTATATGGTGTGCAAAGCGGTGCATTCATTACATACTATTTATATGTAGTATTCATTTATATATTTTTCCCGATTATCCCGCTAGTACTTGCATCACTTTTAATGACAGTTATTATGCGTTATACAAATATAGCTAAAAATAATGATCGTAGTAATATATTTATTGGAATATTAACCTTATTGTTTATCGTAGGTATTAATGTATTTATTCAATGGCGAAACAAAAGTGCAGTATCAGGGGATATGATGGCAAATTACTTTGCTGATAATCAATCGTCCCTCTTCGTTCAGATGACAAATTATTTTCCGACAACATACTTTGGAGCAATGGGATTAATAGAACATGCTTCTTGGAAAGGGATTATATATGTTGTCTTATTCGCGGTCATTTCTTTAGCATTTTTCGGATTATTTTTCTATGTTGCACAGCGTACATATTTAAAGGGAGTTATTGGTCTTTCAACGAGTACGGCAAAAAAAGAGGCTATCTCTGCAGAAAGATTTAAAAAATCAACTGTACAAAGTTCACACATAAAAGCTTATGTGAAAAAAGAGTTCAAAATTTTATTCCGAACACCACAATTTTTTATAAATTGTATCGTGCAAACTTTTGTGATGCCAATTATGTTATTCTTTATACTTTTCGTACAAGAGGGGAACTTAAAGTGGTTAACTAAGTTTATAAAAGAGCCAGAATGGTCTGGTTTAGCTCTTGGCATAGGTTTCTGTGCAGGTTTATTCTTAATGGGAAGTAATGTCATTGCCACAACGTCTTTTTCTAGGGATGGGAGTTCGTGGTTTGTCAATCGTTATTTACCAGTAAAGGCATCAGATATATTTTTTGCAAAAGTTTTCACAGCATGGCTTATTAATATAACAATTTTAGCTGTGTTTGGTCTTATCATGACAATCGTTGCTGGTGTGTCACCACTCTTTATGTTGCTATGGTTTTTATTAAGTGCAAATGGCCTTTGGTTGACAAACTTAATTGGTACACGTTGGGACGCTCAAACGGCGGATATACATTGGGATTCGGAGCAAAAGTTATTTAAAAGCAGGTACACAACTTTATGGAATTTCCTTGCAAATATTGCGATGGATTTAGTAATCGTAGCTGGAGTTGTTGGATTATACTTTTTCTTTGGAATCGGTATGTGGGGAATGTTTAGTATTCTATTAATCGCATTTATTATTATAAATGTAATTGTAACACGTAGTTTACAGTTAGGAGCAGAGCGCATTTTAGCGAATATTAAATAACATGATAAATCCTCTGCACGCATGCAGGGGATTTATTTTACTGGATAGGAGGAATAAACCAGTGGCGAAAATAGCAATTGTTACAGGTGCGACACGTTTAAATGGAATTGGCGCAGCGATTTGTAAGGCGCTTGCTCAAAAAGGCATCGATATTTTTTTCACCTACTGGCCTCGGTATGATAAGGCAATGCCATGGAGTATGAATGAGGAAGAACCATTTTTATTGAAAAGAGAAATTGAAAATTATGGCGTGCGTTGTGAAATGGCTGAGGTGAACTTATCGCAATCATATGCACCAAACCGGTTATTATATATGGCATCAGAACGATTGGGAGAGCCATCTATTCTCATTAACAATGCTGCATATTCCACTAATACAACTGTTGAGGAACTTGATGTAGAGCAACTTGATAAGCATTATACGGTAAATATGCGTGCTACGATGTTATTAAGTACGCTATTTATTAATCATTATTCACTTGAAACAAGTGGAAGTATTGTAAACCTTACATCTGGCCAATCATTAGGCCCAATGCCAAATGAACTTGCTTATATCGCAACGAAAGGGGCAATAGAAGCCTTTACTAAGTCAGTAGCACCTGTTGCTATGGAAAAAGGGATTACTGTAAATGCTGTTGACCCAGGTCCGACCAATACAGGGTGGATGACAGAGGAAATTCAATCGTATTTAATAACCAAATTTCCAGCGGGAAGAATAGGAGAGCCTGTGGATATAGCACGTCTCATACAATTTTTAGTAAGCGAGGAAGCAAGATGGGTGACGGGACAAGTCATTCATTCGAATGGTGGGTTTTATTAGCATTTTATAATTTTATTATGTAAACAAAATGTTGAGAAATAATATGAATTGAAAAATATTTATCCAATTGATTTTTATATAAAATTAATAGATTGTCAGTAAATAGCGGTTTTTGAGAGGAGAATATATTGTCATATAAAGCATACGGTACTTTATATGACAATATATTCTCCTTCCCTTATGTTAAGGAAGGTTGATCAGGTAGAAAAAACTCGAATAGTAAATGTTAACAATTGGACAAATAGCATATGAATATGAAGATTTCTGTCGGAAAGATGATAATTAGAACAAAAAGGGATTTTTATGGAGAAATAGAATCGTAAAGGGGAGGATAAAATTGTAAATATAGGAGGCTTTTTATGAAAATGAAAAAAATCACGATTGCATCACTAGCAATTGGTACAATGCTCTCCGTTACAGCTTGTAGTCCTTCCGCAGAAAAAGATCAAGCGAAAAAGGAACAAACGAACGCGCAGGAAGAAGCAAAAACAACGAATGCTGATGAAACATCTGCAACAAAAAACGGTGAGAAAGAAACAAGTACATCTACTAATGAAAAAACAGAGAAAGATCAAAAAAATTCTAAAGAATCGTCTGGAACGGAGAGCAATGCTAAATCTACAGAAAAAGAAACAAATGCTAAAACTAACGAGCAAACGACAAGTGGAAAAGCCTCCGAAAAAGAGACGAATACAAAAACGACAGAACAATCTACGAATGGAAAAACTACAACGAAAGATACAAATAAAAGCGCGGCTGTGAAAACAAATGTGAAAGCAGTTGCGCAGCTTATTGACAGTTTAGATAAACAATTAGCTGCAAATCCTAAGCTAGATACCGTGAATAAGCTAGGAAAGCAAATTAATGAAAAATGGGATGTAATCGAAAAAGAATTAGAAGCGACTCATCCAACTGATTATAAAACGATTGGACAAAGTATGTACCCTTTAATTGTCGCAGCTGAAAAAGAAAAAATAGATATGAAACGAATAAAATCGTTAACGACGAAAACGAAGCAAGATTTAAATCAATTATTAAACAAACTTTGAGGACAAAATAGAATGTTTTATGGAAAAGGAGAAACAATATAGGTTTCTTCTTTTATTTGTGTCTATTAAAACTTGAATGTACATACAATGTGAAAATACTAGTTTTAGGGTGATGGGGAGGTACATATGGATGATAATATAAATCGTATGTTCCCGTGTACTTGGTATGCTATCTGTTTTTCAAAGGATGTTACGAGTCGGCCGATAAAGAAAAAAATAATAGGAAGGGATTTGGTTTTATTTCGAAATAAAGATGGGAATATACAAGCAATAGCGGCTTATTGTCCGCACCGAGGGGCAGATTTATCTCTAGGTTCCATTAGAAAAGGGAGAGTAACATGTGCATACCATGGATGGGAGTTCGATGAAGGAGGTACTTGTGTATGCATTCCATCTCAGCCCTCGAAGCCGATACCGAAATTTGCACACACGAAGTCTTATCCTGTAATTGAAAGAGCTGGACTGATTTGGATATATCCAGACTGTCAGGTAAGTGATGAGGAATTACCGGTATTGGAACTATTTGAAGAAGTTGAAGATACAAGTTTTGTATTTTCGCTTTATAAAGCAAATTGGAATGCTCACTTTACAAGAGTTGTAGAAAGTGTACTTGATGTTGTCCATTTAAGCTTTGTTCATAAGAATACAATTGGGAAAGGCACGAACCCTGAGTTAGAAGAATTGCAAATTGAAGGTGATTTAGAGGCCTTTTCCTTGAAAAATGGTGAGGCCTATTTATGTTATAAGTTTCCTCAGCAATGGCTGTTAAAACCGTTAGAAGGAGTAAACAAGAAGTTTATTAATTTTGTTACTTTTACACCGATAGATGAAGAAGAAACAATGATTTTTGGATTAGCAGGAAGAAACTTTGCGAAAAAAATGCCGTTCCTACATACAATTTTTAGCCGGTATAGTTTGAAAGTTCTTCAAGAAGATCAAGTGGTAGTAGAAAGTCAGCATCCAAGGCCCATTCCAGAAGCTTTAAAAATGGAGGCACATGTATACGCAGATGCAGCTCAAATTAAGTTTCGGCAGAGATGGTTTCAGTTTTTAACAAGTGAAGAAAGAACATGCTATTTAGATAAATAAGTAAATCATAATTACGTTATGTAAACTTCACTGGCGATTATAGGCAAAAAACTGTGTATAAAAAAGTGACCCACCTTTTTAGCAAGCCACTCTCTTTTGAGGTACTCGCATTGCAAAAAGTATATATAAAAACAAGTATAAAGGCAGTGGATTTCGCAAGTACAATCACACTGCTTTTAGTATTTTGTTGAAGAGTGAACCATTGTTCTATTTATTCGTGTTATTCGTATGATATTAATAAATAGAACAAATTGGAGGAAGATGAATGAAAGCAATTGTGTACACAAAGTACGGTTCCCCCGACGTTCTTCAACTGAAAGAGGTAGAGAAACCTGTTCCTAAGAACAATGAAATACTGGTCAAAATAAAAGCAACAACTGTAACAGCAGGAGATATTCGGTTACGGAGTTTTACGGTTCCTCGTTCTGTTTGGCTACCTGCTCGAATCACACTTGGTTTAAGTCAACCTAAAAAACAAATATTAGGAATGGAGTTAGCTGGAGAAGTTGAGTCAGTAGGGAAAGAGGTCAAGCGGTTTAAGGAAGGGGACCAAGTTTTTGCGGCTACCCAAGTGGGTTTTGGTTCTTATGCCGAGTATATTTGTCTGCCTGAAGATGGAGCAGTCTCTATTAAGCCCTCTAATATAACCTATGAGGAAGCTGCCGCTATTCCAATTGGAGCATGTACAGCCCTGTTTTTTCTTACAAAAGCTAACGTTCAGAGCGATCAAAATATTCTTGTATATGGAGCTTCTGGAAGTGTAGGAAGTTATGCAGTACAGATTTCCAAGTATTTTGGAGCAAAAGTTACAGGGGTTTGCAGTAGCGCAAATTTAGAATTGGTAAAATCTCTGGGAGCCGACAAGGTAATCGATTACACTACAAAAGATTTTTCTACTACAGATGAAACTTATGATGTTATTTTTGAAGCGGTAAACAAGAGCTCGTTTTCAGACTGTATCAAGTTGTTAAAGAAGGATGGTACCTATATAAATGTCGTTGAACCGTTGCCAAGTGTGCGAATGCTATGGACTAAAGTGACAAGCAGCAAGAAGCTAATATTAGGTCAAAATTCATCTGAAACTTCCGAAGCATTAGACTTCCTTAAAGATCTTGTTGAGACAGGGAAGGTAAAAGCGGTCATTGACAGGTGCTATGCATTGGAGGAGATTGTGGAAGCCCATAGATATGTTGAGAAAGGACACAAGAAGGGAAATGTCGTCATAAATGTAGAATCTCACAACAAATCATAATATATGAAGAATGCTCCGGGGTGAATAACAATTTTTTGTATAAGAAAAAGTCATAAATTGATAGAGTTAAAAAAAGATGTAAGCAGAGGGAGAGGCTTGCATCTTTTTTTATTTTTTATCAAACCAATCAAACCTTTCTATCGTTACCTTAAATATAAATGAAAAATTGAAGGAGGAGTCAGTATGAAAGCATGGCAATGTATTGTGTCCATATTAGCGAGCCTTTTTTTATTAACAGCGTGTAATAGCGATAAGAAAGAAGATGCTCAAAGTAAGAAAACGAGTGGAGAAAACGTGAGTGAAGTTATTAGTGATAAAAACGAATCTCCTAGTTTACAATTATTGGAGAATGATAAAGTTGGAAAATACTTAGCAGATTCAAACGGAAAGACACTTTATTATTTTGCAAAAGACACATCTAAGGTAAGTAATTGTAGTGGTGACTGTGTAAAACTTTGGCCGCCATTTGTTGCGAAAGATTTTGAAGTGCCAAAAGGATTTGATATAAAAGATTTTGCTACGATAACAAGAGAAGATACGAAAGAACAACAAGTAACGTATAAAGGCTACCCTCTTTACTATTTTGCTAATGATAAATCAAAAGGAGATATAAATGGACAAGGGGTTAAAGATATATGGTTTGTACTGAATAGTGAAACTACATTTAAACAGTGATGGAAAGCACGCCGAATAGGGCGCATGCCAGCAGTTATCCACCATCAATCTTCTTCGCTTTTCTCTGAACCTTGAGGTGAGGGTCTTACTGCCCGCGAATAGTGGGGTGAATATTCTGTTAAAAGGAGCGATCAACGTTGTTGGTGGTTCCTATTTTTCTATTTGAATTATATAATTAAATTAATTCCGAATTATCAGAAATAAACGAAAAACACTAGGGAGTGCAGGTGAGAATGAAAGAAAAAAATGATTATGAGTTAATGCAATTAGTAAAAGGAAACTATCGTCCTGCATTAGAAGAACTCTATGAACGATATATTAAGTTGATATATAGCTTCACTTTTAAATTTTTCCAAGGAAATGAAGACAGAACAAAAGAAGTTGTTCAATTAATTTTCTTGAAACTTTGGACAACTAAAAGTATGTATAATCCTTCAAAAGGTGATTTTGTAAATTGGCTACTTACTATTACGAGAAATATATGTATTGATTATGTCCGAAAAGAAAATAAAGAACTTACGTATAGAAACTTTCATAATGTTTATGATTCTGAAAAACATATGCATATAGCAGATTCAGAAAATCAAATCGAGAAAAGGCTGCACAGTGTTGAAATTCAAAAGGCAAAGCAAAATTTGTCTACGTCTCAAAAAAGATTAATCGACTTGCTATATTGGAAAGGTTATTCCCTTAGTGAGATTGCTAAAATGGAAGATGAACCATTGGGAACCACTAAAAGTCGTCTTCATCAATCTTTAAAGCGATTAAAAAAATATCTAGAATAGAGGGGGATAGTATGGAGAGAGAATGTGAGCATTTACTATCTTACGTTACGAATACATTTGATGATAGAGAACAAAGAAAGTTTCAAGAACATTTAAAGATATGCCCCAAATGTCAAACTGAGTATTCATCAATGCAGGCAGCTTGGGAAGCACTACATTTCGATTTTGAGGAGAAAGAAGTACCAGCAACATTAAAAGCTGAAGTGTTTGATTTTATATTTGTTCACGAACAAACGAATAGAGATAACATAGTAACAGCGAAATTGAAAGAATGGACGGTTTTATTAAAAAAACAATTTACACCGTTGGCAACGGTATTACTAGGAACAATGTTAGTGATTACAGTAGCATTAACAATCGAAAATTCACAATTAAAAATACAATCTTTAGCTAAGCATGAATTAAGCAGTGATCCAATTAAAGTAATTTCTACTCATCCATTAGTATCAATCGATCAAAACCATGAAAATACAAAGGGTTATGTATTTGTTATGCAACAAGGAGATAAGAAAAAATTAGTTGTACAAGCTGATCATTTGCCACAAGTAAAAAATTCAGAAGTGTATCAAGTTTGGTTATTAAAAGATGGAGAAAGAAAAAACGCTGGAATATTTAAACCTGATGAAACTGGTTCAGGACTTCTGACATATGAAATTTCACAAAAACAGTCCTTTGATAACATTGGTATTACACTTGAACCAGATTCGAATAGTACGAAACCTCTTGGTAAAAAAGTACTAGGGACTTAAAACAGATGTTACGGTGAATTCGATTTTCTTATTTCAGCAGGGGGAGTTACTCTTAGAAAATAAATGAATTAACATCGTATGGTAAATACTATGTTTTTAAATGTTTATTAATCAGTGGTTTACTTCTCGTATGATGGATGATTATACATTTGTTCCCCATATACCTTTTGATTCTGATAAAAGACTTATTTTTGGCGTTTAGTCTATGTCAAACATTAAAAGTTATTGAACTACCCCCACCTTCACTTCGTTTAGAGGAGGGGGGCTTCTCGGTTAAAATGATAAAGTTTCTCGAACCGACTTTTTCAGAATTAAGGTTTTTCGGCAGCTGCTAAACAGTATGGCATTTATACATGTGATTAAACTCTCTGATAACACAAAAAACATTGATATAACAATAAAAAGGCAGAGCGAATTCATGTGCGAATTGCTCTGCTAATATACTTACTTTTATATGTGTTTTTATAGTTGCGGGTACTTCAAAAGAGAACGGTTTACCCTTTTAATGGGCAACTTATTTTAAATAGTCCTTTAAAGTCCTATCTTCAATGCAAGATAGAGGGAGTTTTATTTCAGTACCTTCCTTCATATTACGTAAAACAATGGTTCCCGTAGAGATTTCATTTTCGCCAATTATAAGCACGTAAGGAATGTTCTCTTTATTTGCGTAATTAAGAGCTCGCTTTAATTTACGGCCGGCAAGTTCAAGTTCAATCCTCATTGCGCTATTAGAACGTAATTGCTCTGCTATTTGTAAACATTTCGTTTCTGTTCCAATCGGAATAATGAAAATATCGGCAAAAGTAGATTTCGTTTCTTTTTGCGCAAGAGCTGTATAAATAACATCTAAGCCAAAGGATATACCTACTGTTGGATAGGTGGTATTATCCTTACGAAAGGCTCCAATTATATTATCATAACGTCCACCACTACCAATACTTGAAGTGATACTTCCATCTGCTAAAAAGATTTCATAGACTGTACCTGTATACATGGTAAGCCCTCTTGCTAAGAATGGATTGAAAGTGGTATTGTTTTGAATACCAAGTGCAAGAAGGTATTGCTGTAATTGCCTTAGTTCATTGATTCCATCCATAACAAGTGAACTTGAGAAAGTTTGACTAAATGCATCTAGTTCTAATGCGATACAAGATTCAACGGTATTACAAATAACCTCTACAGTGTCATTTATGATTCCGCGGCTTTGTAAATCCTTTCGTATACCATCAATCCCAATCTTTTCAAGTTTATCTAATGATAAAATAACATCGTGTGTTTGTTCATCTGGAATTTCAATAGATTTAAGAATACCTGTTAATAACTTACGATTATTATATTGAATGGTAACATCTAAGTTTAAAGTTTTGAAAAGATCAAAGGCCATAGCCATTAATTCAGCTTCAGCAATAACAGATTCTACACCGACGATATCAACATCGCATTGAATAAATTCACGGAACCTTCCTTGTTTTATTGGTCCATCACGAAAGACTTTTCCGATTTCATAGCGTTTAAAAGGAAGGCGAATTTCCGGATTCATTGCTACTACTTTTGCAAATGGGATTGTTAAATCATACCGAAGTGCGAGTTCGCGATTTCCTTGATCACGTAGTGTATACATTTCTTTTAAAATTTCAGCACCGCCGCCATATTTGTAGGCCATAAGTTCATACATATTTAAAGTAGGGGTTTCAAGTGGTTTACAGCCATATCGTTCAAAAGTTTCTTCACAAGCACGTTTAATTTTATTGCGTAACAACTGTTCCTCTGGTAAATAATCTTTCGTTCCTTTTACATTTCTTACATCCATTTGAGTCACTCCCTTTTAAAATAAAAAAAGCTATGCAGGTATAAAAATACCCACATAGCTATATGAATGTTTCGTGGGTAACAGGAAAAGCCCTGTACCCACGAAGAAAAAATTCTTCGGATACACGGCGTTATGTATGATGATGAAGTTGGAAAGAAGTATTAAAATTAAACATGAATGATCTCTCCTTAAGTTTTTTCAAAATTATAACAAATGATTTTTGAAATATCAATGTTTTTCGAAAATAAAAATATAATTAACGGATGAATGAAGCATAACGTATATAAATAGTGTGAGCGAAAGGATATGTTTGTCATTTCTTGTGAAAAAATACGAAAGTAAGATACAATATTTATGTATTTGAAATTATACTTTTAACATCTTCGTCTCAATTCCTATATGAAATTGTACATATAAATTTATTGCAGGAGGATTTATCACAATGGAGTACAAAACGAATGTCATGCGGTTATTAGATAAGAAAAAAATCAATTATAAGCACTATAGTTATGTAGACACTGATGCGATTAGTGGAATAGATGTTGCGTTAGTATTGGGACAATCTCCCGATCAAGTATTTAAAACATTAGTAACCATGGGGAAATCAGGACAGCACTATGTTTTTGTTGTACCTGTAAACAAAGAATTAGATTTGAAAAAAGCAGCTGCTAGCGTTCGGGAAAAATCGGTAAGTATGCTGAAATCAAAAGATTTACTTTCGCTTACTGGTTATATTCATGGAGGGTGCTCACCAATTGGAATGAAAAAATCTTTTCAAACTGTCATTGATAAAAGTGCTACTGCATTTGAAACCATCATTTTTAGTGCAGGGAAGATAGGATATCAAGTTGAGTTGGGATTAGAAGACTTGAAAAAAATCATTCGTTTTGACGTACAGGATATTGTAGTAGAGTAGAATACTATTTTAAAGATAAGAATGAGAAAAAAGAGCCAAATGGCTCTTTTTTCTCATTCTGTTATTCTTCTATTCAATAGCAATGCAAATCATTCATTGTATCCAATAGGTTATTTCTATGACGTTTAGCTACTATTTTTAAGAGAAAATCAGTTGAAGTTTTATTTTTTTACAGCATGAATATAATGAATGGTTTCAAAAGCAGATAAGTAATCGTTTCGATTCTGAAAATAAAGTTCATGAATTTGAGCAGGTGATAGGTGTTCGTAAATCAATAAACCGGATTTCTCTAACATCTTCTCGATTTCCAAGTAAGAAAAACATGATTTCATTGGTTCTCCGCTTAGTGAAGCCATTTTTACCATGTTTTCAACTCTATTAGAGATTCCTTTCTCCTCAAAGAGTTTTTCGTCTGCATAATCAAAAACGATGGAACTACCTGTTGGTACCTTAGAAAATAAAAAATCTATCAAGCTTGAAATTTCCTCTTTCGTTAAATAATAAGAAACACCTAAAAAACTAAAGAACGTTTTTTTGTTATCAAATCCTTTATCTATTAGATCTTGATAGGAAAACGTTTTGGTGAAGTCCATAGAAACGAAATGAAGATTACTTGGGATTTTTAAATTAGCCTCATCCAATCTTTTCTTTTTAAATTCCTGTGTAGCAGGGTGATCAATTTCGAATATTTCTAAGCTGTTTTCCAATTCTGGATGTCGGAAACTAAAAGTGTCTAATCCAGCGCCAAGTACGACATATTGTTGTAATCCTAATGTTATCTCATTAAGTAATACTTTCTCGCAATACGCAGCACGTGATAAGGCAATTGGAGAAAGTTGGACTTGTGTAATCCATTTTAAAATTTCTTCTGTATTTCCCTCGAATTTTTGTGCAATATCTTTGTTGAAGAAATGTATGCCTTGAACCATATTCTCTTTGATGTCATTGAATTCTTTATCTGAAATTAAGTCTTTAGCAATATAATCATTAAAGATTTTAGGGGTATCAAATTGACTATGATAGGATCTGCCGAAAGCTGATATTAACGAAGTTACACTTGACTCACCTTTCTTCATACAAACACACTCCTTCACTTTAAAACAAAAAAATAGGATTCCCCTGGCCAGGAGAATCCTATTATATAACTTAAATTAATAAAAGTAAATTATAGCACAAATAAAATTATTTGTCAAGTTAATAAGGAACTATTTATTACATTCTTTTGTTAGATATCTAAAATCGATATAAACATTTAAAGTGAAGTCCAAGTCGCCTAGAGTCATTGTGTAGTAACTCGTACCATTAACAATCTGTTAATGATTGTACTTCAGTTGAATATCTTTTATAGTCTGGATATTCCGTGAGGGTTCGGCGCTCTGGCTTAAGTAATTGATTAATGAAAGATATATTTTTTATTTCTTTGTTATAACGTGAAAAAAATGAAACTTTAACTTTTGAATTAGGAGGAACAGTGAAGACTAAAGGTCTTTTTGGCATGCAAAACAACTCCTAAAATATATTATTTGGCAATTCTATATTTTATCCCGCTATTTGCGGGCAGTAAGACCCCTACATCAAGATTCAAAGATTGGTGGGGGATGAAGAAAATTTCCATTGATGGAAGTTTCACTTTACATTAAAAGTGTATCCATTCATACAATATTCAATTTTTATGAAGTTGGTTATGTATTAGCCTTTATGTGAACAAATGCAATACAAAAGAGCAGCTAGCAAACGCTAACTGCTCAGCCCCAGGGAAAGGGAGAAAAGATTGTAGGTACTACAAAATTTGATTAAAGCTGTTCACCAGCCTTTATATAGTATGTACAGAATTTGAAATATTATACAGGAGGGGAAGGAGCTATTGTTGCTTTAAAATAAAGTTTAATCAAATTGATACTAATAACCCTCATAAACGATTATAGAAAAGAACGTGTTTTGAGAAAAGATTGATCAAAACACGCTCTTAATATTTTAGTTAGTTCATTCTTTTATAAAAAAGTTTGATCATTTCTTATCTATGTCGCTCCACAATCGCGCCTCATGAACTGACCTAGGATCTCCAATTAGCTAGTTTTCTTTACCTACTTGGTGAAAGCTGTCTTCAGGAATCTCCTGTAATTTTTCAGTATGAACGAACATGTTCGCTGTTGGCATTTGTACTTGATTCTTATGGAATATAGACATTAGTTCAAACCTTACTTGCCTGGAAGTTTCAAAATACTCTTCAGGTTTAACCAAGCCTACAATACAAAATTCGTACCCAACATATTTAAGGTTTGGATTTAAGTCTGTAATACCAATATATTGAAATGGTTCAACAGCCTCATCCTCTACCCTATATAGGCTTTGATCCAATTTTTCATTGCAGATAACACTTACTTTTTCTAACAATTCCTTTATTCTTGTAGGATCTTCTTGATAACCTACCGTAATTCGTTCAATAACTCGCATCCTGCCTTTATTAAAATTTTGTATCGTTCTAATCTCTCCATGTGGGATGGTAAGGAGTTTTCCCGACCATTCACGAATTTGCATAAAGCGAATACTGATTTCCTCAATGGTACCTGAACTTGTTCCGTTGAAAGTAACAAAATCGCCGACACGAAACTCTTTGTCCGTTAATCTTGCGAACCCTAATATAACATCTTTTAGTAGCTGTTGTGCAGCAAAACCGATGACAACTCCGGCAATCCCTGCACCTGCAAGAATACCTTTTATATCTACAAATTGACTGATTAGATAAATAACAAGGCTAATCATAATTCCATACCTGAAAATTGATCGAATTACACTTTGAATCGTCTGTTCTACTTCTTCATCAAAAAAACTTGACTTCCTAAAGAACCAATCAATAATACGGTTTATGACAAAGGAACAGGTCATGAGAACCAAAGCAAATAGTGTAAATCTTAAAAGTAAAAACTTCCTTATATAATTAAAAAATTCCTCAGTAAAAGTTAAAAAATCCATCTATCCACTTCCTTAAAAATGAAAATTTCATGCAAAGCTGATTTATTATAAATACTTTTTAAACATTTTGAAATTTATTCCAGAATCATCTGTTATCTTGACCTTAAATATTGTTTCCTCAACTATGTATTTTGATTTTTATTCCCAGTTCATCTTCAACAATATGGCCCTTTAACGGAACAACGTATTGTCACTTAACAGTTCCTTAATCGATCGTTCCATTCCAGATGTTCTTTTCCTTTTTAATATAAATACACCCCTTTAGATAATGATAATCTAAAGGGGTAAAGTGGTGCAATTTTTTTTAAAAGGTATAACTTTATTCAAAACGGTACGACTTTATTTCAAATCCACAGCTATAGTATATAGAATTTCGCAATATTAGACAGGTAAAACATAAAATGACAAGAATATGTAACATATATTGAAAAACGAAAAGAGGGAGAAAAATGTGGAAAACAACAGATCTTTGTGATGCTTTTGAAAAGGAGGTGCAAGTATGTCAGCCCTTGTTTCAGTCGTACGGTATGAAAGAACAATTTTATGGGAAGATTGCGACGGTTAAAGTGAAAGATGATAATGTGTTAGTAAAGGAAGCGCTGCAAACTTTACCGGAAGGAACTGTATTAGTAGTTGATGGAGAGGCTTCGACAAACTGTGCGTTACTCGGAGACAACTTAGCAAATATAGCAAAAGAACGGAATTTAGCAGGTATTATTATACATGGATATGTTCGCGATTCTAAGGAACTACGAAACATAGATATTGGTATTTTCGCATTAGGTACAATGCCGAAGAGAAGTATAAAGGAAGGAAAAGGAGAAACGGCAATTCCATTACAATTTGGAGGAATTGAGTGGGTTCCAAATCATTACGTGTACGCTGATGAAGATGGCATTATTGTATGTGAAAAGTGTATTCATGACTAACATACTTATATAGCATATAATAATCTATTATTCTTAGAAAATAAATCCGATAAAGCATAGACAAAATCTCGTGTCAATAGTAAAATAATACAGAAATTTATAATTTGATGAATGTATAGGTATGTCGTTTATACGATAACTTTAAAAGGAAATTGGTGAAAATGAAATGGATTCGCCGCTCATAGTGAATGTTATCACAATAATAAATTCATACGCTACATGATCTTTCCTATACAAATACAACCGCTATCTAAGCGGATAGGAGGTGTTGTGCATTTTGATTCGCACTCACAGTAGAGTGCTATTGCACGCCCTTGAAGGGCCTTTTTTTATGTATATGTAAGCAAAGGGAGGAATAAGTGAGAATGGCAATGATAAAAAAATGGCTGCTTATGTCGATAATGGCAGTTGCATTAGTATTTGTTTCATTCACAAATACTGTACATATTACGTTTGCTGAAGGGAAAACAGCAACACTTGCGGTCATTGGGGAATCGCAAAAAGGAGCTATTTTATGTCCGGAAGAAGTGTCAATTGAAGATGGGGAAACAGCCTATAGTTTGTTACAAAAAGTTATGGGGACGAAAGTAACAGCTGAGAATACGAAATATGGTATCTATGTTAAAGGTATTGATGGTTTAATGGCTGGTGATACAAGTGGATGGACATATGATGTAAATGATAAAGCTGCCATGGTAGGGGCAGATAGTTATACATTAGAATCTGGAGATGTTGTTGCATTTCGTTTTGTTGTAGATTGGAACAACATGAGTACAGAAACATTGCAACAGGTGCTCGATAAGATTGGAACTTGTAAAAAAGATCCAGATACAACTAACCCAGAAGAACAAAAACCAGAAGAGCAAAAGCCTGAGGAACAAAAGCCAGATGGCCAAAAGCCTGAGGAGCAAAAACCAGAAGAGCAAAAGCCTGAGGAACAAAAACCAGAAGAGCAAAAGCCTGAAGAGCAAAAAACAGAAGAGCAAAAGCCGGATGGCCAAAAGCCTAATGAGTTGAAAGAACCAATCAAAAATGGATTATTAATGAAACAATTAGATCAAGCGATTGCTAAAACATCACAAAAGATGATGGAAAATGGAATCGATAGTGATTGGGTAGCCATTGCACTTGCTCGTTCAGGATATAATATTCCAACGGAAACAAAAATTAGTTATTTACAATCTTTAACACAAACAGTGGAAAAGCGTGTGAATCGATTTACTGCGACAGATATAGCAAGAACAATTTTAGCAGTGTCAGCAGTGAATGGGAATCCAACGAATGTTGCAGGGAAAAATTTAGTACAAGAATTGTACCAATCTGAAAAACTAAATTCTGTTACTGGCTATACATTTGCTTTACTTGCACTTGATACGAAAAAATACGAAGTGCCAGCTGGAGCGAGATGGAATCGTGCTGCTTTAGTAAAAGAGATTTTAAATGCGCAGCATACAGATGGTGGCTGGACGTATAGTGTTGGAAGCGGTAAAGAAGAAGCAAGTAATATTGATGTAACAGGTATGGTTTTATCAGCATTAGCGCCATATCAAAAACAACCAGAGGTAAAACGAGCTTTAGACAAAGCAGTGCAGTATTTAGCAAATCAACAATTAAGCACTGGCGGATTTGAAGCTGATGGTCAAGAAAATGCTAACAGTGTTGCGCAAGCGATTATTGGACTTGCTATTACAGGAATCGATCCAACTGGTGAAGCGTTCACTAAAAATCATGTAAATGCAGTTCGCAATTTACTGTCATATCAACTTCCAAATGGCGAATTTAAATGGTTACCAAGCGATGAAGAGGGTAATGGTATGGCTACTGAACAAGCATTTTTAGCGCTTGTTCAATATAAGGCATTTGTAGATGGAAAAGGCTCTATATATGATTGGACAAATCCATTGACTGGAAATGATAAAACTTCAGTTGAAGAGCCGAAAAACCCTGTAGTAAATGAACCAAAGGTGATTGAAAAGCAAGAAGTGATTCAAAAACCGCAGGAACAAACACATGATGAGAACTCTCGTGTTGTTACGAAAAATAAAACAGTAAATAATGAAAAAACTGCAATGAATCGTCAGTTACCAAAAACAGGAGCATCTGCTTCGGACAATGCTATGCCAGTAGGAATGGGCGTATTATGTATCGCTTCAGCATATGTTTTATGGAGACGAAAAGCAGCTTAAATAAAATTAGGAGCAATGATTTGCTCCTAATTTTATTAGGAAGGTGAGGAAAACATGAGTATGATGAAGTGGTTACTCTCATTTGTTCTCTCATTTGGAGTGCTTGTTGGATGTAGTCAAAATGAATCAAAACCTGAGCAACAAGTGGTATCAAAGCAAACAGAACAAAAAGATAAGGAAAAACAAGAAGAAATAAAAGAAGAAAGTAAACAGGAAGAATCGCAAGAACCAGTTGCTAAGCAAAAGCAACTAGAAGAGCAAGAGCAGCCAAAAGATGATCAAGAACAAAAACAGCAAGAACAACCTGAAGTAAAACAAGAAGAGAAAAAAGACCAAGAACCACCTGCTCAGCAAAAAGCGCCGGAACAACCAAAAACACAGCAAGAAAACGCTGAGGTAAAGAAAGCGCCAGAAGCAAAGACAGAAGAAAAACCAGAAGTAAAAGAAGAGGCTAAAGTTGTTAATCAGCCGAAAGAAACGCCAAAGCAAGAATATCCAAAAGATCCAGAGCCTAAAAAGTCTGATACACAACCTAAACCGAACCCGGTACCGCCGCCAGATCCAGTGCCACCAGTACCACCAAAACCAGAGGAAAAACAAGTTACTATTTCTGTACGTGGTGATCAAGGGTATTTATCTAGTGCAAAGAAAGTTGATGTGAAAGATGGAGATACAGTGTTTGATATATTAACAAGTACAGGTTTAGAGGTTGATTCAACTGGATCCGGAAATAGTAAATATGTAAAAGGAATCAATGACTTATATGAATTTGACAAAGGGCCAAAAAGCGGATGGAAATATCGTGTAAATGGTGCTTTTCCAAACCGAAGTGCAGGTACATATAAAGTCAAGCCAGGAGATACTATTGAATGGGTATATGTATCAAATTAGGGAAGGACTTTAGGTAAAGGTTATGAAAATTATCTTTTCTTCTTTACATCCTTTTGTGAATTTTTTCTATTATATTGGGGTGATGATACTCTGTATGGTGTGTCTTCACCCTCTTTTTTTAAGTGGTGCTATTATTATGATGGTGCTATTGAACGTTATGCAAGGAAATTGCGAGAGAATAAGAAGAATGTTGCCAAGTATGTTCATTTTCTTTTTGATGGTTATCGTGCTAAATCCTTTGCTAACACATAGGGGAGCCACTACATTATTTCGCTTAGGAGATAATCGAATCACATTAGAAGCGTGCATGTATGGACTCATCATGGGGTTATCGTTACTTGCTATTATGTTCACATTCACTTCTTATAATGATATTATTTCAAGTCATAAATTTTTGTACTTGTTTTCACGGGTTTCACCGAAAGTTGCGCTATTGACAATGATCACGGTACGTTTTGTTCCTTTATTTATCCGGCGTTTAAGACAAATTACACTTGTTCAAAAAACAAAAGGTGTTCAATTAGATTCAGGCCCATTCATCGGGAGAATCAAAAATGGAATGAAACTTTTGCAGGTGTTACTTGTTTGTTCTTTAGAAGATGCATTACAAACGGCAGATTCCATGCAAGCGCGTGGGTTTGGAGTGACAAAGCGTAGTACGTATATACGGTATCGCATGGGGAAACAAGATTGGTATATACTTGCGTCTTTAGTGGTTTTATTACTAAGCAGTTTTGTGCTCAATTATTACGGCGCTGGCAAATTATCAATCTATCCAAGAGTGGAATCACTTGTATTTCAGCAATATGATGGAATACTATTCGTTTCATTTTTACTATTTATTAGTTTACCAATCATAATGGAAGGGAGGGAATGGTTATGGTGGCGCATGCAGAAATAAAAGACTTAGCTTTTACGTATGCAGATGAAAATGTACAAGCATTAACAGATGTTTCTTTAACGGTTTCTCAAGGTGAATTTATTGTGCTAGCTGGACGTTCAGGATGTGGCAAGACAACGCTTTTGAAACATTTTAAGAAAGAGTTACTTCCGATTGGAAAGCGCACAGGGAGTATGTATTATAATGGAGCTTCTTTACTCGAGATGCCTGATTTATTGTCAGCACAAGAAGTCGGAATGGTATTTCAAAACCCGGAAAATCAACTTGTTATGGATACGGTTATTCAAGAATTGGCATTTTCTCTTGAGAATGTTGGTCTAGAAACAAAAGTCATCCAAAAGAGAATTGCTGAGTTAATTAGCTTTTTAGGATTTCAAGATTTATTAAACCAGTCTGTTCACACATTATCAGGGGGACAAAAACAACTTGTTAATTTAGCGGCAGTTCTTGTGCTGCAGCCTAAATTGTTACTGCTAGATGAACCGACAGCGCAGCTTGATCCAATTGCAGCAAAAGATTTTTTAGGATTATTGAAACGGATTAACGAAGAACTTGGGATTACCATTATCATGAGTGAACATCGTTTAGATGAAGTCATTCCATTAGCAACTCGCGTTGTGTTTATGGATGCAGGGAGAATTATGTATGATGGAATCCCGCAACATGTTATATCGAAAATGTGGGCATTAGAAGAATCTCGATCGTTTATCCCTCAAATTCCAAGGTTGTTTTTAGAATGGGATATAGAGAAAATTCCATTTACGGTAAGGGAGGCACAAACACAAATTCATTCCGAGTTACCGATCGAACATGAAGTACCGGCTATATCACAGGCAGAAACAAAAGCAGTGATTTTACAAGCGAAACATATATCTTTTCAATATGAAAAAAATAGTCCGTTTATTTTGCAAGATTTAACGCTAGCAATTGAACAAGGCAAGTGGACTGCGCTTGTTGGAAAAAATGGTACAGGAAAATCAACACTTTTAACTATATTAGCAGGACTAAACAAAGCTAGAAGAGGAAAGGTGCGGTGGAACGGAACGGAAATTCATAAAATGAAGTCCAAGGAACGATTTGAAAAAATCGGATTTGTATCACAACATCCCTATTATCATTTTACATTTGAGACGGTGTGGGATGAAGTGTTTGAAAGAGCAAATGAATTATATGGTGATAGAGGGAAAGAAATTACAGAAGAGATGTTAAACCGATTTTGGCTGTATTCCATTCGCGATCGTCATCCACATGATTGTAGCGGGGGAGAACAACAGTTAATCGCACTATGCACAGCCTTGTTATCTAAGCCCCAATTATTATTATTAGATGAACCAACAAAAGGGCTGGATCCAGAGAAAAAGGAAGGATTAGGCGAACTGTTTCAAGCGTTACAAAAGGAAGGAACAACAATTGTGATGGCCACACATGACATTGAATTTGCAGCGAAATATGTGGATCATTGTATGATGTTATTTGATGGGAAAGTCATTATGGATGATGCGCCAAAGAAATTTTTTAGTGATAATTTCTTTTATACAACATCTATTAATCGTTTTATTCGCAAGCAATTACCTTATGCATTAACGTGGGAGGATGTGTATCAAGCGTGTCCAAACGATATGTTGCTCTCATAACGCTTATTTTTCTTCTTGTAATAAGTACACTTCTGTTTACTTCCTTTGTAACAGATGAATATTTTATTTGGTGTAGTTTATTTTTATTGTTCATTATTATGTTACCTTTTTATATACGATTTGAAAGGAAAGCATTTGTTTCACGTGAAATCGTTATTGTAGCTGTTTTAGCAGCCATAGCAGCAGTGAGTCGTGTACCATTTTCTCTTATGCCGAGTGTACAACCAACTTCTTTTATTATTATTGTATCTGCAATTGTGTTTGGGAGTGAGACAGGATTTATGATTGGTGCAACGGCAGCACTTGTATCTAATATATTTTTAGGACAAGGGCCTTGGACACCTTGGCAAATGTTTTCTTGGGGAATGATAGGTTTTACAGCTGGTTTACTACGAAATACATTTATTATGAGAAAGTTATGGGGAAGAGTCATCTATGGGTTCATAGCCGGTTTTGTTTTTGGCTGGATTATGAATTTGTGGGGGATACTTGGCTTTTTAGAAGGATTAACATGGAAAGACTTTATGGCATACTACGCTGCAAGTTTTTACTTTGATTTCGCTCATGCGCTTTCAAATGTAATTTTTCTTGTTTTGTTTAGCTCATCATGGATCCGAATTCTTATGAGATTTAAAAAGAAATATGGAATTTTAGATGATAACGAGCTATTATATCAAGGAAACAAAGCATAAGCATATATCATAAAGCATAAGAATATAACGTAGGATCGCGACTTACATATTCGTTTGCCTCTTTCATGCTTCTTACCATTGGTGAGAAGCATTTTTTTATAATGATACTTTGGTTTAGAAAATGTCAAAAAATTGTTTTAATATATTCAACTTTTGGATGGAACTTTTTATATAATAGGAAATGAGAAAGGTTTTCAAAGAGGAGATGTAATATTCATGAAGCTAGTTATTCCGAAGCAGCATGGTGCATGGGGAATGCTGCTGATCCCATTTTTACTTAGTGTGCTACTTGGTAAACCTACATACTACCACATTCCACTCTTTATCGCTTGGTTATTTATCTATTTAGCAACGTATCCATTTTTAATGTACATGAAGAAAACACGAAAGAAAGAATTTTCACATGCAGCAATTATTTATTTTGTTATTGCATGTGTTTTCGGGATTGTATCTTTACTATATGAATGGAAAATTCTTTTATTCACGGTTACAATGATTCCACTCTTTATCGTAAATATATACTTTGCCCGTCAAAAAAAGGAACGAGCATTAGTAAATGATATTTGTGCCATACTTGTTTTCTGCATTGGTGGCTTGATTAGTTATTATTTTTCGATGAAGACAATTGATGGGACAGCATGGTGGATTGCGGTTATTTCTTTCCTTTATTTCTTAGGTAGTACATTTTATGTGAAAACAATGATACGTGAAAAGAATAATCCTACTTACCGCTATGTTTCATGGGGATATCATATTTTCTTAATCATTGCTTCTTTCGTAGTAAATCCATGGCTGTCTCTTGTATTTATACCGAGCCTAGTTCGTGCAATCGTATTGTATGGTAAAAAGATATCTATATTAAAAGTTGGAGTTTTAGAAATCGTTAATTCTGTATATTTTTTAATTGTGACGGCAATACTGTTGCAGTATGCCATTTGAGGTATTGCCCATCTAGAAAAGAGATGGGCGATATTTATTTTTGTTCTAAAATATCAACCGTGTGATTACATTTTTGTAATGCATCTTCCACAGCTTGTAGAGATTGTTCGATTCGCTCTCGATTATCACTTTTTTCGACTGTTTGTAATGCATGTTCTAAACAATTCTTTGCTTCTTGCAACGAATGGAATGAATCTTGAACGTATCCGCGGGCATTTTTATCCATCATAAATTCCTCCTTTTGTACATACAATGTTAGTATGGGCGTAAGGAAAGAAAATATAACTTATTGTATATTGTTTGACAATTATAATAAAAGTAGTTATAGTAAGATATATAGTGAATATTTTCTTATCCAGAGAGGTGGAGGGACTGGCCCGATGAAACCCAGCAACCGCGATGCAGGTGCTAATTCCAGCAGAACATATTTGTTCTGGGAGATAAGACGAAGATATATACGTAACTTCTTCTTATCGAAGAGGTTTTTTTATTGCAAAAAAACCGATTCCAAAGACAACATAATAAGAAGAAAGGGGTTGCAATTGTACTGTGACACTCGAAAAATACGTAAAGCTGCGTAATGCAGTATATGAATATATGATGGAACAAGATAAACCAATATCACTATTAGATATTCAAGAACATATCGTTTCGCATCATGAAGGAAAATTCACGAAAAAAATGTTACACCAATTTTATTTATCAAGGCTATTAGACGAACTGAAACTGGATGGGAAAATTACTTTAGCTAATGATGAATACCACTATGCTGAGAAAAGGGTATTCTATGAGGCGAGAAAAGGGAGCTAGGCTCTCTTTTTTTATGTTATAATTTGTTTGAAAATTCGAATTGTATGTAGAGTAAAAGACTGCCAAAGCAGCCTGATACAAGGGAATGGTGTTGAGTGTGTAGTGTCAAAAGTTGAATATGCCCTGAAAGAGGCATTTCATTCGGCTATAAATGAAAAGAGACACCTTCGCCGAGTAGGTGTCAGTTGGTTTGCCAAATGGGTTTGCCAAATGGGCTTGCCACTTGACATGTAATAGAATATCACGCAAACTTTCGGAAGTCAAAAGGGAATTTAAGGAAAGGTGTTGTTTGAAGGTGAACATACTCATCGTCTATACACATCCCAATCCATCTAGTTTCAATGCATCCATTTTAGAACATGTGCAAAAAGGGCTTCAAGAGACGAATCATTCTGTTACATTGCTGGACCTTTATAAGGAACAATTTAATCCAGTACTTATTTTTAATGAAGATAAGAGAAGACGTGATTTAGCGTATGAAGAAGAGACAGAGAAATACAGAACATTAATCAAGGAAGCAGATTCTTTAATTTTTATTTATCCAATATGGTGGTGGGGAATGCCTGCTATTTTAAAGGGGTTTATCGATCGCGTTTTTGCTGCAGGGTTTGCATATAAATATGAAGGTGTAATGCCGAAAGGATTGCTTATAGGGAAAACAGCATGGGTTATTAATACTTTAGATTCACCTTTATGGTACGTGGCACTCTTATATCGCTCTGCTGATTGGGTGATTATGAAAAAGGGTATTTTACGATTTTGTGGTATACGTCAAATAAACCGTTCTGCTTTTCAGTCTGTAAAAACAAGTAAAGCAGAAAAACGTGAAAAGTGGCTTTTAGAAATACAAGAAAAGGCTAAAAAATTATGAGCGAAGTAGAAAATATATTGAGATGCTGTAAGCGGAATGATGATTTGTTTCGTACGTATATCGTTTGTTTACTTCAATTGAAACATCATAGCGAGGGTTTTCAAAAAATGTATCAAGAACTAAAAGCAGATTATTTAATAAGGGGAATTTGTGAACGGGAAGTTGATGGAATCGTTAAGGAAAGTAAAGAGTATAAAATGTATGAGTTACCGAAAATATTAAGATGGGATTTTTTGCGAAATCATCCATCGATGATTGAAACTGTTTGTACGACGTTATTTACATATAAAAGGTTAAATCTTTCATGTGAAGAATGGGGAAATGTAATTAGATGCATAGAAAACGAATGATTATCACTATAGTTATTATGTAAAAAAGCTAGTATAAAACTAGCTTTTTTACATTGCTTCGATTTAAATGATAAGGAAACATAAACCAATTACTACGCCAGCATAAAGGAGGTTAACAACACAAAATCCCATAATGTCACGTGCACCTAAACCGGCGATTGCTAATGCAGGTAATGCCCAGAAAGGTTGTATTAAGTTCGTCCAAGCGTCTCCCCATGCAATTGCCATTGCGGTTTTCGCAGCAGGTACACCAAGCTCAGCACCAGCTGGGATCATAATAGGAGCTTGTACAGCCCATTGACCGCCTCCAGATGGTACGAAAATGTTTACAATTCCTGCACTTAAAAACGTGAATAGAGGGAAGGTGGTTTCATTCGAAATGCTAATAAAGAAATTAGAAATTGCTCCTCCAAGTGAAAGACCTTCGCTGTTTGCTCCAATCATCATTCCCATAATTCCTGCGTAAAATGGAAATTGGAGTAGAATGCCAGATGCGCTTTTCGTCGAATCTGAAAAGGCGCGAATATATTGAATCGGAGTACGGTGAAAAATAAGGCCAGCAATTAACAGTATAAAAATAACGATATCAAGTGTCAGGTTAAAACCTTTCGTACTAAAATAATGAACAATATAAATAAGACCTAATAGTCCAACACATACCGTTATCCAAATGCTATTTTCCATTTTCTCAGCAAATGTCTGGGCTTCTACTTCTTGAGCAGCAGCTTCTTCTTGAAATACGCTAGGATCCACTGTAATCGTATGATTTTCATCCGGATGCATCGCCTTATTTATAAGTGGCATTGTTACTAAAAATATAAGTACAGGAACAAGCGCATATGGTGAAAATAACGTTTCTGTTATAGGGATGGCTTCCTTTATACTTCCAGCAGTTGTTTTAATTAATGTTTCGCCGCCAGATGCTAAAGTAAGCGGTATAGAGGCGGAAAGTCCCGCGTGCCAAATAAGAAATCCGGAATAAGAAGAAGCGATGGCAAGTCGATAATCTAAATTTTGTATGTGTTTTGCAACTTCCTTTGCATATAAAACAGACACTACAATGCCAAATCCCCAGTTTATGTATGCGTCAATTAAACTAACAATAGAAATAGCGATAATACCTTGTCCGCTTGTTTTCGGCAGTTGTGCAGCTTTTGCTAAGCCTTTGCGAATGAGCGGAGCGTTAGCTAATGCAGAACCTGTAACAAGTACAAGTGCCATTTGCATGGCGAAGGCTAAAAGTCCCCAAATTCTATTTCCCCAATGAGCAATCATTTCTACAGGCGATTGCTGCGTAGCGAACATGCCAAAGAAGATAACAAAAATTGTTAATAAACAAGATAAAATAAAGGGCTCTGGTAAAAAACGCTGCACAAGAGCAACACAACCATTTGTAAAAGAGCGAAACAAATTCATCAACTTCCTTAAGTTTTTTCTTTTACATATTCGCTGTGGGTAAAGAGATAACCTTTATTAAACTGAAGATTCAGATAAATTATAAAAGAAAAGCTTTCACCCTTGTGAAAGCTTTTCTAAGTGTTTGGCGATCTGTACATACATATTGGAATAAGTAGCATGGACATCATTACTTGGATTCGCATTTGATGAAAAATGTACAATGACCATATTCGCTTTAGGATCTATATAGAGACATTGCCCATAACTTCCTAATACTTCAAATGCGCCTTGTTCATTGTGAGGAATCCACCATTGATTATGATAAGAAATAGGTGCACCTTGTCCGATTGCTAATTCTCCTTCTTGTACACTCTTTACATTTTCAGAAATAGAGGAGGGGAGTACTTGCACGTCATTGTAGCGACCGTTATGTAAAATCAATTGTCCAAACTTCGCCATATCTCTTGCAGTGGCATTTAAACCGGCGCTTGCTTGTTCAACTCCTGTTTCATCTGTAACATAATACGCATTTTCTTCCATACCTATTTTGGACCAAATTTTCTCACTTACATTTTCAGTTAAGGATTTGCCAGTTACTGTCCGTATAATCCAGCCAAGTGTTTCAGATGAACCATTATTATAAGAAAATACAGTTCCAGGGGATGCCGTTTCTTTTGCTTCTTGTAACATATCATAAATTTTCATTGGGCCGTCATAGTTTTTGCCACGAGGAAGTATATTACTGGCTAAATACAACTGAGCATCCTGATTTTCTAGTCCTTGCTGCATATATCCATGTGTAGGGTATTCAGCAGAAACTTGCATGTCCATTAATTGTTGGATTGTTGCTTTGCCAAATGGTGTGTTTCGCAATTCTTTCACGTATGTTTCAGCAGTTTTATTGGCATCAATGAGTTTTTCTTCCGTTAATGATTGTATAAGTGCACCAGTAAATACTTTCGCTAAAGAAGCCATTCCATGCGGTTCATTTTGTTTATATCCATTGAAATACTGTTCATAAACAAGTTTTCCGTTATGCACGACGACAAAGGCATCTGTTTTATTCTCATCTAACAGTTTCTTTAACGGAATATTGCCTCCGTATTCTTTTTTAACAGAGAAATCATCTAAGTTTTGTAGTGCAGTAGGGAATGTTGCTACTTGCATAGGATTGTTTTTCACTTCACTTGTTAACGCTAGTTCTTTCATATGTGTGTATGACCAGCGTAAATAAGGATCTTGTAACCAATTTTCTTTTGTTACGTTCTCTTTAGAAGGAGAGACTTTATTTTGTTTAAGAAATGCAAATCCAAGCCCAGTTAGGATAAACAATAGTGTAAGTATGATTAATAAAAGGGGAGATTTTTTTAAGTTCATCTATGTACCTCCTTGTTATTTCTATAGTAAGTATACGCTCGTTTTCTTAGAAATACAAAATAAGGAAAGTAAACAGAGGAGTTTACTTTCCTTATTAACACTAAGCTGATAATTTTTTGTCTGTATGTTGCTTTTTGAATTTTTGTTTTCTGCCATGTAGGAAGTAATAAATAAGTAATGTAAACGCAACGATAATGGCAGCAACGAAATACATATTATGATAGCTTGATTGTGCAGCTACGATACCAAGTACAAAGGAACCGAAACCAATACCGCTATCAAAGAATGAAAAATAAGTAGCTGTTGCTGAGCCGCGTCGATGGTTTGGAGCTGCGGAAATAGCAATCGTTTGGAAACTTGGAATCAATGTTCCGTAGCCTAAACCAATTAATACACCTGCACCAAGGAACCAAAATGACGTTTGTGCTTGGCTTAAGATGAACATTCCGATTGTAAAAATAATAATGGAAGGATAAACAAGTATATTTTCACCGAAATGATCAAATATCTTTCCTGTAAATGGACGAGAAAGAACAACAACAAGTGCGTAAACGATAAAGAAGTAACTTGCAACTTCCTCTACACCAATTTCTTTTGCGTAAATAGGAATAAAAGATAATATGCCACTATAAGAAAATGCTAAAACAAATCCTGTAAGAGCAATTGGAACGGAAGCAGGTTCAATTAAATCTTTCCATTTCATTCGTTCGCGTTTTTGTTTATTTACTGGTTTTTCATGTGGAATATTTACAAGTAAACCTAGTAGGAATGCTAATAATGAAAATACAGAACAAACGATAAACAGAACTGTAAATGAAAAATGTGAAATAATCGTTAAACCTAAAAAAGGACCGATTACCATCGGCAGACTCATAAATACACCAAAATAGGCAAGTGCTTCACCGCGGCGATGAGGTGGTGCGACGTCTGTGACAATTGTACCTGTTGCTGTAGTCGCCATTCCAAACCCAATCCCGTGAAGGAAGCGAAGGGCAAGTAATAAGAATAAACTTTGTGCACCAAAATACATGACGGTAGCAGCTAAAAATAAGGAAAGAGAAATAAATAAGATCTTCTTTCTCCCTAAATCGTCAAGCCACTTCCCGGTAAACGGACGGCATAGGACAGAAGAAATAAGGAATACAGTTGCGACTAAACCAATTTCTTCAGGTTTTCCTTTCAATCCGTCTATTACATAGACGGGCAGGGTGGTCATAAGCATGTAAAACGTTAAAAAGAGAAACAGACTACTAAAACAAGTTCCAAGGAAGTCCTTCGTCCAAAGTCTCTCACTTTGCATCGTCATCCCTCCTATTAATCATCTAAATTTTTAATAATTTTTTGTAGTACTTGAAATGCTCGTTGCAAATCTTCTTCATCAATATTTTGCAACGTTTTTTCTTCGAAAGTATCAACTTCTTCTTGCCATACTGGAATCATTTTCAGTGCTGTTTCTGATAAGGAAATGAGCTTTTCACGGCGATCTTTTCCTTCCGTTCGAATAATCCAGCCCATCGTTTCCATACGCGTTAATGTACGAGTCATCGTTGGAGATTCAACGTTTAAGTATTGACATAACTCAGTTTGTGTACAAGGCCCTGTTTGGTTGATGCGGAAAATGACAGCCCACTGTGCACTAAATAAACCTGTTGGTGACACACGTTCATTAAATTTTTTCGTAAACTTACGAGAAGTTTGACTGACAATGTGAAAAAAATGCTGTTTTTCGTCCATTTGTTTGATCCTTTCAAATTAGTTACCTAGCTAACTATATACCCTTTTGCCAAAATTGTCTAGTGACGGACATGTTGTTTTATGTAAAAATTTTGTATCGTTTTTGTGTTGAGAACATACATTCTGCATGGTATGCTAAAGGTAAGTTTAGAATTTTCTTTCTATTAAAAGTGAATGGGGGAGCTTGTGATGATTAAGCCTGCAACAATGGAGTTTGTTTCGCTGTTAAATGGAGAAACGATTGCATATCAAAAAGTTGGAAGGCAAAGTAAAGAAATACTTGTACTGATTCATGGGAATATGACATCCTCACAGCATTGGGATTTAGTTATTGAGAAACTACAGGACGAATATCATATTTATGCGATTGATTTGAGGGGATTCGGGAAATCGACATACCATAAACCAATAAACTCATTACAAGATTTTGCAGATGATTTCAAGCTATTTATAGATGAACTACAATTGAAGAAGTTTTCACTGATGGGCTGGTCAATGGGTGGTGGTGTTGCGATGGAGTTTGCAGCTTGTTATCCAGAGTACGTAGAAAAGTTGATTTTGGTTGAATCAGTTGGAATGAAAGGCTACCCGATCTTTAAAAAAGATATAAATGGTCAACCAATTGGTTCTTCTCTATTAAAAACAAAAGAAGAAATTGCACAAGATCCTGTTCAAATTGCTCCTGTACTAGATGCAATTAAAAATATGAACAAGCTCTATTATCGAACGGTTTGGGACTTACTCATTTACACGCATAATAAACCGGAACCAGAGCGTTATGAAAAGTACTTAGATGATATGTTAACGCAGCGTAATTTTGTAGATGTGAACTACGCTTTAATTACATTTAATATTTCAGATGAACATAATGGTGTTGTGCCTGGAAATGGACATATTCATCAATTGCAAGTGCCGACACTCGTTTTACAAGGAGATCGTGATTACGTTGTTCCGCAAGTAGTCGGAGAAGAATTAGCGAAGCATCTCCCCAATGCAAAGTTAACTATATTAAAAGATTGTGGACATTCACCGTTTATCGATTGCTTAGATGAATTTATTCAGCATGTTACAAATTGGTTGGAACATAAATAAGCCGAACATATAAAAGGAAGTTAGAGGCGGGTTTTCTAACTTCTTTTTATATTCTTACACATTGTTGTTCAAAACGTTTATAATGGAGGTCGGTGAACATATAAAGGGAAGAGGGAAGCGGATGTCAATACAATTTACATTTTGGATTATGGTTGGAATTGTTGCGATTTCTGGGTTATCACAAGGGATGTTATTACCTGCCATCGCAATGATTTTTGAGCAAGAAGGGATTCGCTCTAGTTTTAATGGTCTTCATGCAACTGCGTTATACATTGGCATTTTATTTATTTCGCCGTGGCTTGAAAAACCGATGCAACGGTTTGGAATGAAACCGATTATCGTAATCGGTGGTTTTCTCGTTATTATTTCATTATTCTTTTTTACACAAACATTTTCATTTTGGGCATGGTTTATCCTGCGATTTCTAGTTGGTGTAGGAGACCATATGTTGCATGTCGGAACACAAACGTGGATTACAACGACAGCTGACCCTAGTAAAATCGGAAGACAAGTCTCTATATATGGAGTCTTTTTTGGTATTGGTTTTGCGGTAGGCCCATATTTAGCGAGCACTGTCCAATACGGACTTGCAACGCCATTTATTGTATCGACAATTCTTTGTTTAATTGGATGGCTATTGCTATTACCAACTAAAAATGCCTTTCCAGAGCAAGATCATAAAGGAGAGAAAAATGAATCATCACTTTCTCGTTACAAACAAGTATTTGTTCTTGCATGGATTGCGCTAATGGGACCTTTAGCGTACGGCGTACTAGAAGCAATGTTAAATAGTAATCTGCCAGTATATGCACTTCGAAAAGGATGGTCTGTCTCTGATGTATCTTTCTTATTACCTGCATTTGCAATAGGAGGAATTATTACGCAAATCCCGCTTGGTATATTAAGTGATAAATATGGAAGAGATCGCATTTTAACGTGGACATTCAGCATCAGTACAATCATTTTCTTACTTGCTGCAGTATTTGACGGGTATTATTGGATTGTATTTGGATGTATGCTATTAGCTGGAATGGTAATTGGTTCATGTTTCTCTTTAGGGCTTGGCTTTATGACGGATTTATTACCAAGACATTTACTTCCAGCTGGAAATATATTATCCGGAATCGCCTTTAGTATGGGAAGTATTATAGGGCCTGTATTAGGAGGTATATTTATAGAAAAAATACAGTATACAAGCTTTTTTATAGCGGTTATGATGATAATGGCAATTATTGCACTTCTATATATCGCATATATGAAAAGTCAATCCGCATCAAGACAAATAGAAAGTAGGTTAGGGCATGACAAAACAACCTAAAAAGAAAAAATTTGAAGTACAAGAGAATGAAACAATTACAGATTGTTTAGCACGTATGGAACAAGAAGGATATGCGCCTTCACGCCGCATGGAAGAGCCAATCTTTCATGAAGTGAAGAAAGATGGACAAACAGTTGTAGAGCCGTGCGGGAGAAGAATTGTGTTTGAAGGAAAATTGAAGTGAGGAGAGGTCGTGAAAATGACCTCTTTTTTTTATCCCGCACTAACGGGCAGTAATACTCCCACCTCAAAATTCGGCGGGAGCAAAGAAGTTAGGTGGGAGATAAACTGCCCGTAAAGGCCCGATTGGTTCAACTAATAATCATTGGGGGATAAGGAAAACCCCCAATGATTAAAGTTTCACTTTATGGGGTAGTAATCAATGCTATCTTATTTTCTGTAAGTCATATAGAGGAGCGTTTCATCTTAATAAATGGTGAAATATTCACATGAAATTACTTATCCAAGAAAAATTTTGAAAATAATTACAAGGTAGATTGTATGTAAAGTATTGAAAAACCGATTATTTTATTAGGGGAAATAAAGGAGGACAAACTTGGGAGAGCATTTGATAGATTCCATTGGTAACTTTCTTCATATTTCATATACAGATAGTGAACGAAAGCGGGATAATTACGATAAACTACATGGATATTTACAAGCGAAAGAAAGTAAACTGAGAACTTTAATCGAGCAAGCGGAATCAGCAAAGCGTAGTTACGAAGGAAGCAGTCATGGATTGCCACAAGATAAAATTCCTGCCCGTGAATTTGAAGCAGCTCGACACAAGAAAGATTCGGAATTAACCGAGACGATAAATTATTTTCGCAAAATGCTAGGAGACGTTACGTCTGCTAAAAATAAAGCGTATTACAAGTGGGAGGAATATAAAGCAAAAGCAGATGCGGAAAATAAAGCTGAAGCAGAAGCAGCGGCTAATGCGTTAAAGAATTTATTTTGAAAATAAGTGAAGATAAAGAAGTATGGAATACGATGGGGGAATAGAAATGCACGGTAAAGAAATCGGAATTTCTGGAAGCGAAGCGTTAAATGCTATTTCTTATGCTGAGCAAATTGAAAAAGGGGTAAGAGGGAATATGCCGGCATAAGGCGGAAGCGGTATGTTGGTATCAAAAAGAGAAAGGAATCTCGCATGAAGCGAAACAGATGCCTCCTCTTATCATTGCGCCGGATAAGCTATCTATTTTCAAAGAGATGATTGAGCAAGTTGTTCACTTGGGGTTAACGAGACTTACCGAAAATACAATCTATGAAATAGAACAACTTTCTGTAAAAGCGCGTTCTTTGAAACTAGCAAAGTTAGAAAATTTATTTCGTAAGCTCGGAGCCGATATTAGGCTATACCGGATGAAACATGCATCTTTTCAAATGGCATCCTATCGGCAAACGCTGTCCGCGATTTATGAATACATTTTGCTCTTGGAGCGTCACCGTCTGCAAGAGAGTCCGTTTCGTTCGGAATATTATGAAGTTCCACCGCTTACTTTGCATGCTTTTGGCGCATCTGGCTGGCAAACGAAATCTGGTTATGTTGGTGTGACGTATTATTTCTATAATCGAGAACAGGAAAAGTGGATCACATACACACAGTCACGCCCCATGTTTTATGAAGGGAGCAGCACAACTCCTGAAGACCTCCATGAAAGGCAAGTTCCATGGGGAATTGCAGGGAAAGAATACGAATTGTCTCGTTCATCTTTCGAGTTGAAGCAGGCAAAACTTAACGCCGATTTTCAACTGTCATCTAGCTCACAGACGGTAGGAGAAGTGGAAGGGAAAACAAATGTGGCAGAGTGGCAATCTCTCTTTTTAACCTCATGGGAAGACTTACTAAAAAAAGTAAAAGAGCACAGGTTAGAGGCAAATAAACAAGGAGTCTTTTGTATCGAAGTTGCTGAAATAGGAGATTGGCTGTTTCAGAAGCAAGAACAAAAATGGATCGTACCTCTTATCGATAAGAATGGTAAAACATTGCAAATGCAAATGATGAAACGACCAGAAAACGAGCGGATGATTCGACTTGTAAAAATATATATGGACTCGCTATATGTAAAGAAAATGTTAGTCCACCCTTATCAAGAAGGAACAAAGCTCGTTGTTACACCTGTCATTTTATATACAGAAACAGGAGAGGTTATAAATATTACACTCAATGAAGGAGAAACGTTCTATGATAGAGTTAGTACGCATAATCGATGAATTGGAACAAGCTCTAGATGAGATGCTTGTCTCAGGAGCAGGGATTGTACCTCCTTCTTTTTTTCAAGATATAAAAAGAGAATGCGAAAAGTATGGTCTTTCCTATGCTGCCGCGCAGCTACTTGTCATAGAGAAAGAACGAAACAAGGCCCGCTTTCTTCATAAAGAAGAAACAGGCAAACTGACGGAAGCGTTTTGTAAGTTACAGGAATATATTCAAGTTGTAAAGGCTGAAATGCTGCATATATGATTTAGCTTTGGATAAGGCGTATCTTTTGTCACTTCTTTATGATTTAGTCGCTCATAAAGAAGTGACAATTTTATAAGTTTTTAAGAAGATGACATACTCATGCATGTAATAAAAGAACCCCCATATAAGCCCCTTCCAAGCCCTTTATAAACCACTACCAAATAATAAATCATTAAATAAACAAAAGAAAAAACAACTACAAGAACAAAAAGAATTTCAAAAAAATTATAAAAACAACTACAAGAAAATAAAAAAGTAGTATTCTCGTACTAGTAAAAAATTATAAAATAAATTCACAAAATTCCTTCCTGTAATCCTATATATAGTAAGGAGTTACCAATTCTATATGTATCACTAAAAGGACGGGAGGAAGAAACATGGGAGTATACCGGAGTGTACAGGTGAATTTTTGGCAAGATGAGTTTGTGCTTGATTTAACGCCAGAGGAGCGCTACTTTTATATGTATTTGCTGACATGTTCGAAGACGAGACAATGCGGAATTTACCCACTGCCACTACGTTTGGTAGAGGTGGAAACGGGGTATAATCGTGAAACGGTTGAGAAGTTGTTACAGCGGTTTGTTACGTATGGAAAGATATTATATGACGTGAATACAAAAGAGTTATATGTTCTCAATTGGTTACGTTATAATCCTGTTACGAATACGAACATAGAAAAGTGTGTGTTACGTGAGTTAAAGACTGTGAAAAATAGTGAATTTGTACATATGTTTCTTCAAAGATGCCTCGAGGAAGAGTTGAATATTCCGCTATTGTTAGAACATTTCGGAATGCCGGTTGAAGTATCTGATAGGATTCCGCAAGAAGTTGTTCAAGAATGTGAAGTGAATGAGGTAGTAGAGGAAGAAATAGAAGAAGTGAATCCAGGTAGTAGTGTATACACATTTTATGAACAAAATTTCGGTAGTTTGTCATCTTATGCAGTGGAAATATTAAGTGAATGGATGGGCAAGTTATCAGAAGAGCTCGTATTAAAAGCACTCCAAATTGCGTATGAAAATAATAAGCGAAATTGGCATGGGAAAGAATATACGAAACTCGGTGAAGTAGAAGAAGCGGCGGTGAAGTTTAGAAAGATGGAGCCGTCTGGTATTTATGAGACGGAGGAATTTTTGAAAGAATGTGAAGAGTGGGAGAAGAATGTACCATCTGAGGAAGAATTGCAGAAGTTTTTGCAGGAACAAGGATGGAAGCCGTGAGAGTTTAACATGTTGAGGCTGAATAAATGGTATTAAGATTTTTACTTTTAATGTTTAGGGATGATTCCGATGAATAGTAGTTCTGAAATAAATAAAAACTAACAAAATGAAATTTGCTAGTTTTTATTTGTTCTTATAAATGTGAAGAACAAATCTCGTGTAACTTCTCAGCAAACTCTTTATGATGACTCGTGTTATAGCCCCCATGATGCCCAGGGAATTCTATGACCTCTGTTCCTAATTGTACTGTTAATGCGACTGCGCAGCGATAAGCGAAAAAATCCTGTGAAACACTTCCACCGGCTGGAAGCACCTGCATTGGTACAGATTTTAATGCAGTCTTCAAAGCGCCAATATCTAATGAATAATTGAGAATTCCGGGTATTTCATACTCAACGAAATACGCTGAATTACTAAGCATCCGCTCTGTTTGCCCATCTTTCGGTTGTTTTGGATTGTTAGTGTCCGCTCCTACATTTGATAATAATTTTATGACTTCACTTTGATGATTTTTCTTCAGGTCTTCCATGAATTTTCTAGCCTGCATCTGCTCATCACCGAATAAAAGTTGCAATAAGACGGGTTCGTGAGGGATTAGTAGCTTTACCTGCGCCGGATAGCGTATGCACAGATCAAGTCCGATAACAGCACCAGAGCTACTTCCAAATACGTATGCCGGTTCATCGGTCAGTTTAGCTAGCAGACGGTGTGCGTCGTCACTGTGTGTTTCTACGCGGTAACCCTCAGTTTGATTGGTTAGATTACTACGGGAATGACCCCGGCGGTCGTAGGTAACAACTGTATACCAATCAGCAAGATGGTCAGCGATTTTAAGGAATTTATCAGCGTCACCACCACCGCCATGGATCATTAGAAGCACAGGCCCTTCTCCGCGAATTTCATAGTAGATGCTCGCTCCAGGCACTTGCAATGTTCCATTCTTCACTATAGTCATTTGTAAACTCTCTCCTTTCTCTTATCTATCAAAAAATGAATAAGAGATTCCATTTTCATCGTTATTAACTATAATCGGTAATCCTCTTTACTTTATATGATTGGTGAATGATATAAAATGCAGAAATTGACTAAGAAACAAAGTCACCATATCTCAACGTCTGATCAAATTGTTACTTTGAAATATTGTAGGATTTATTATAATTTCGGAATGATATATAGGGTGGGGATTTATATTGGGACGGACAGGTGAAAATACTGTAGCGCTTATAGGTATATTTATAGGGATATTTAGTACAATAGATTTGTTTCTTGAAATATGTGCACAGTATAAAAACAGAAAATTAATAATATATTGACCTTTTTATAGTTCGTACTATAAAATTGAAAGCGATAACAAACGTTTTCTTTAGAATGATTTCTAGGATCTTTTGATATTTAGAGGTATAAAGAGGAATAAGTAACTCTTTTTTAAAAATTTAATGCAAACGTTTTCGTTAATTTTCATTTCTTTTTACCTTGGATTTTTCTATTAGAAGATCATTGAAATAAAAACGTTCAATAAGGGGGGATTATAAAAGAGATTTCTAGACTCATTTAAGCGGTTATACTTAGTAATGTTTTAAGAAGGGGTGTATTGGATGCATATTACAAAAAAAATAATAAACAAGACGTTTTTACTACTTACTGTAATTGCTTTGCTATTATCTGGTTTTTCGTTTCAGAGTGCACAAGCAGAATCAAATACGAAAACAACTGAAATTATCGTTCATTATAAGGAGAAGGCTGGAGATACAAAAGACTGGAATCTTTGGATGTGGACTGAAAATGCGAGTGGTAGCTCCTATGAATTTACTGGGGAAGATGAGTTTGGTAAGTATGCTAAGGTGAAAATAGATGGTCAGTATAATCGTGTCGGATTTATCGTTCGTACGAATGACTGGGAAAAAGACGGTGGGGATCGTTGGATTGAAAATATTAAGGATGGCCGTGCTGAAGTATGGGTTCTTTCTGGCGATGATAAATTATACGATTCCAAGCCTTCTTCTGAACTTTCTATTCAGAAGGCCACTATTGATAGCTTCAATGAAATCACTGTAACTACCAATGCTCCGTTCAATATTAAGGAGCAAAAAATTGAAATTGAGGGCGTTAACATTGAGAAAGTTAGTCCTTATGATACAAATGGTGGAGATATTACCAATAAGGTCAAAATCATTACAGAAAAGAATCTTGATGTAAAACAAACATACAAAATCAAAATGGGAAATGCCATTGAAGCTCATACTGAAATTGGTAAAGTAATTCGTAGCGAGGAATTTGATCATTTATTTTATTATGATGGAAATGATCTAGGGAATATATATACACCGCGGGAAACAAAGTTCCGTTTGTGGGCTCCAACTGCGAGCGAGGCAAAGTTGGTTACTTACAAAGAATGGAATGATGAAAAAGGTACTGAAATCAACATGGATCAAGCTGAAAAAGGAACTTGGACTGCAAAACTTACAGGTGATCAAAAAGGCCTATTTTATACATATAAGGTGAAGATTGGAGAGAAATGGACTGAGGCCGTTGATCCATATGTGCGTGCTGCTTCTGTTAATGGTGATAAAGGTGCAGTCATTGATTTAAAAGAAACAAATCCGAAAAATTGGAAGGGGAATAAAAAGCCGAAATTTAAAAATCCAGAAGATGCTATTATTTATGAGTTGCAAGTACGTGATCTTTCCATTCAACCTGAAAGTGGTATTAAACAAAAAGGAAAATATCTTGGTGTTACGGAAAAAGGAACGAGAGGACCAGGTGGCGTAAGAACAGGTCTTGATCATATTAAAGATCTTGGGGTTACTCATGTCCAGTTTTTACCGATATTTGATTATGCTTCAGTAAATGAAGAAAAATTAAATGAACCACAATATAACTGGGGATACGATCCGAAAAATTACAATGTACCAGAAGGCTCGTATTCTACCAATCCTTATGAGCCGACTGTTCGAATTACTGAATTAAAGCAGATGATTCAAACACTTCATGATAATAAACTTCGTGTTGTAATGGATGTTGTATATAATCATATGTACAATGCGGCTGAATCTAATTTTCACAAGTTAGTTCCAGGGTATTATTATCGTTACAATGAGGATGGCTCACTCGCAAATGGAACAGGTGTAGGGAATGATACGGCTTCTGAACGAAAGATGATGAGGAAATTTATAATAGATTCCGTCGTGTATTGGGCGAAAGAGTATAATTTAGACGGGTTCCGTTTTGATTTGATGGGTATTCATGATGTCGACACAATGAATGCGATCCGTAAAGCTATTAATCAAATTGATACTTCTATTATTCTTCATGGAGAAGGCTGGGATTTAAATACTCCTTTGGCACCTGAGTTAAAAGCAAATCAAAAAAATGCGGAGAAAATGAACGGAATCGCTCATTTTAATGACGATATACGTGATGGATTGAAAGGAAGCGTATTTGGGGATAAGGATAATGGTTTTGTGAACGGAATGCAAAACATGGAAGAGCGCATGAAAAAAGGAATTACGGCTGGTATGGATTATGATAAAAATGTGTCTACTTATCAGGATCCTGAGCAAGTTCTAACGTATGTTGAAGCACATGATAACCATACATTATGGGATAAGCTTGAGTTGACGAATCCTGGCGACAGTGAAGAAGTACGTAAACAAATGCACAAGTTATCTTCTTCTATCATATTGACATCGCAAGGAGTTTCATTCTTGCATGCAGGGCAAGAGTTCATGCGTACAAAATATGGTGACCATAATAGCTACAAATCTCCTGATTCGATTAACCAGATGGATTGGGTGCGCCGTGCAGCATTCGATAAAGAAGTAGAGTATATGAAAGGCTTAATAGAGCTGCGTAACAAGTATTCAGCTTTTCACATGACAACTGCTGAACAAATTAAAAAACATGTAACGTTCATGGATGCGCCAAAAAATGTTGTAGCTTATACAATAGATGGCAAAGCAAATGGTAATAAAAACGAATATTTTGTTGTAGCTCATAATGCGAATAGAGAAGCTGTAGAAATAACACTTCCATCAAAAGGTCCTTGGAAAGTGTTAGTAGATGGTGAACGTGCAGGAAGTAAAGCGCTGTATGTTGTTCATGATAATAAGATGAAGGTTCCTGCATTAAGTTCATTTGTTTTGAAAACAGAAAAACCAATTAAATAAGCATAGAGGATGTAAAAGAAAATTTTGTTTGAAATAAACAGTACCTACATCGGGATTGCAAAAGGTTCTTTGTTATAGACTATAAAGTAAAAGGTAAAAATACTCATCTTCCTATTAATAAATGAATCTCAAATATGATAATATGTATATTGTGGAAAAAAGATGAAAAATTGTAGAAAATATACTAAACGAAAAAGTGGGAATCTTTTTATTAGATGAACAAAAGTTTAAGGGGAGCTTAAAATGAGTATAAAAGTAATAAGGGCAACAGGAATGATGGGCGGAGCTACAAGAGTGGCTTTAAAAGTGGATAATGAAGTGGTAATGAAATTAGAAAATAATGAAGAATACACGCTTCCTTCTGATGTAAAAGAAGCAAAGATAAAAGCAAATCAATTGTTTTTCGGAAGTAAAGAAAAGCAAGTGAAAAGTGGCGATATAGTCGAAATTAAGATTAATGGTCTAGCGATGCTATTGTTTATGGTATCGTTAATAGCGGTGTTATTTGGTTCCATGATTGGTCCTAATGTTATTTTGTTTGGTGTAATCGGCTGTTTGGTAACGCTTGTCTATTCATTAAATAATTGGTTCACGTTAGAAGTTAAATAATCGGAAACAGCAGAGATTTTAAAAACTCTGCTGTTTTTTTACATCATAATTGTTTAAATAGTGTTTCGAATTCTAGTAATAAGTGAGTATCCATGTCTAAACTATTATTTCAAATCTATCATAATAATTAACATATATATGGAGGGAATCTAAAGTGGAAAACTGGGAATACACTGAATTGTTTGAAGCTATTAATGAAGCCTATAATGATTTTTTAGCTTTAAATAGAGGATTTAGATATGCAATAGCGAGGGCTGCTGATGAATATATAAATCTTGGAGAAATAGAAGACGTTATTGCAGATGTAGCTATAGGTGAAATAGTGTTAACTCATGACAAAGTTTTTATTGGATACATTGAAGGTATAACAAAGAGATTAAGTAAGTTTCATCCACAAGACGCAGTGGGGGAATTAACGCAAGAAGAAATAAGAGATTTAACTAGTAGAATACATAAAGTGCTGGAAGGTCTTAGGAAAGTAGAGATTGATTATAATCCTTCAGCAGAATAATGCGATGTATTTTCTTTTATGCTGAAGAGGAAGTATTTGAAGGTAAATGAGTAGTAGAAAATTTAGAAGTTATGATAGAAAAGTTCATTGAAATCGATGAGGGTTGTCTGAATCATAATACCTTTTGGAATGAAGAAATAAATCTTTTTAATCAAGATTAGAACTTATAAAGAGGGACAGGAAAATGCAGGGGAATTCGGAGAATGAAAAAAACGAAAGTGGGTATTTAGATGATTTCACCTAAAGAATTTTGTGATAGATGGAATGAAAAAAGAGACGGGCCATTAAACAAATTAGATAGAGATATAATGCAGCAGACAAATTTATCTAGTGATACGAGAAGGTTTTTGGGCGAATCGGGTCTTCCAGCATCAGCTGCTCCGTTTATAGAGTTTGATCATGCAACTGAACTAATGCAGAATGTAAGTCAAAAATTTGGCATGCCAAAAGATTTTGAGTTTTATTGGTTGATAGGAACGACTGGTTCTGGAGATCCTCTTTGTATTGATGAAAGAACAAATAAGATAGTTTATTTACATCATGACAACAACTATGAAGAAATCTTCATGAATTCTTCCATTCATCAATTTGCAGAAAGCCTTCTATTGTTTTCTAAGTTAATTGATGAAGCGATTCGTATAAATGGTGAATTTGCTTTTTTAGACAATGACATTCCGGAATCAGTATGTATATGGTTTGAAAATGAATTAAGGCGTATCGATCCAAAGGCTGTAGAGAAGAATACATTTTGGTCTGAGGAGCTTGGAAATCTTACTGAATAAAGGAGGAGATAACATCGAAAATCTAGGAGTAATGTCTCTATGACTAGGGAACTTCAAGAATAATGAAATGTTGCAAAAGTATGTGGAAATAAAATTTATGGAAAGCTGAGTACCCGGAAGGAAAAATGATTGTTTACATGTCGGAAATGATCATTTAATTCTTTTATACAAGATTAAACAATGTAGATATTAAAAATAAGAGTTATTAATATCGAGGAGGATAAAGATGAAGTTTTGTATGAAATTTGGCGATACGAATTTTATTGGGGTTGTAAATGCGGAGCAATACAAGTCATTTGTGGATGAGGATTGGGAATTTGAAATGTTGCTACAGCATTTTACTGATGAAATGAAAAACGGAAATGTTTTAGTATTTCAGATGACTGAAGAAGGTATTGAGCACTCGTGGAATGTAGAAGTAAAAGTTGGAGAAGAACCAATAAAGCAGGAGTGCTTCAGAAAAGCAGAAGGGTATATTAGAGTAACTGAGAACCAATTATATTTAGTTGATTATGACTGCCTTACAATGGCTGCACAATTTGAAGATGAGAAAGTACCTGATGAAAATTACTTCAATTATAAAATTGACATTGAAAATGGAGTATATAAAGTGGAAGTCCTTCAATTTTACAATGTAGATAACGATGAATATGTTGGGACAAATGAGAAAGATATACTATTAAACTTTATGAAAGCATCTGTTTTCCAACAAACAGTAGATCGTGTCTTTTGGTGTAGTTTTTAATGAATGTTTTGGCTATGCCACGTTAGGGAATGTGATTGTACTTCGGCATAAATAATTAGCAAAAAATATAATAGTAGTATGCAATAGGGGGATGAATAAATGAGAAAGATGAATCACGAACTATTTAGTGAAATCTCGTATGATTTATTTTGGAGTGGAAAACAAAAAATAACTATTTTTGGTCGTGATAAAATAGTTCCTTTAACTATTGATGGGGAAGAAGATGATGAATTTCCTACAATTCAAGAAGAAGCTTATAGGAAATTCATCGCTGCTATAAATAGACTTATACAAGAAGCTGAACAAGCTATATTCGAATATTATCAAGAAGAATGTTTAGAGTATAGAGCTATGTTAGGTGATGAATCTGCTGATGAAATAGCACCACTTATAACAACTACCCAACAATTAGGAAATTTGGTTGATCCTATTGGACTTATTATTTTACCTGATTTCGAAGATGGAGTTAGAAGGGTAGGATTAATATTCAATTGCACATGGGAAGAGGACGGTATTGGTGTGAAATTTGAAAATGAAGAAGTTGTTGAAGTTGGTTATCAAGATATTGTTATTTAAACTGTAGAACGAGAAAACTTACATATTAATAAAGTTTTGCAAGATAAGGGTATTCACTGCGAGAAAATAGGTTTCTATACGATGGAGAGTAAATAAGGAGAGACAATATGGAATATAAAGGAATGGCTTCGTTATGGCTTGGGACTACTAAATCATTTTATCAGCTTCAAGAATATGTTGATATGGAATATACAGAAGATGGAGATAATATAGATTCAAAATTTGGAGTGAATTTCGGTTTTGGTTACTATGATGAAGATCAAATCGAAATGATGTTTTATGAGGAACCTAAAATGCATATAGAAGAGGTTTTGCAGGATTTCTCTTATAGTGAGATTATCATTCCGAGATTTAAAGATTTAATGAAAAGAGTAGATGTAGAGGACAATATAAATTCTGTTATCGTGCTTTATGATTTTCAATACGATGCAGAAAAAGCGAAAGATACATATAAGGGGTTAGAATTTATATTTGTTGGTGCTGTATCTTATCATTAATAGTTTTTTAGATGTTTAATGATATATCAAAAAATTAAGGAGAAAAAGATGGAAATACAAACGGAAAGTATCATTTATCCTCTCCCAGATGATACGTTGTTAGAAAGGGTAGAGGGGAATCTGGAGGTCAAATTCCCTTCAGAATTTTGTATGTTTATTAAGAAGAATAGTGGGGCTATTCCAATCACAAAGTATTTTACACATAAAAACAATCGGTATGTAGTAGAACGTTTTCTATGTTTATTGAATAATCCAAGTGAAAATTCAAAGGGTATGTATGACATGAAAGTAGTGTTTAGTCAATTGGATGAACGAATTATTTCGGATAAAGACTTAACTTGTGTGGAGATAGTTCCTTTTGCGGCTCTATATGCGGGAGATTTTGTTTGTATAGATTATCGAGAAAATCAAATGAGTCCAGAGATTTGCATTTGGTATCATGAGGATTCAGATGAATTTGAACCAGCTACTGAAAAAATAGCGAATAATATGAATGAATTTTTTGAAATGTTATCAAAATAAGTCAAAAAAGCTACAAGATAAAACGTATTTTAGATAAGAGGCTCGTATATATACTTTCTTGATAAAATTATATGATGAATTGAAATCCCTAGTGAACGAAATGTACTTAGGGATTTCGTATTTTTTAATAAGAATATAACTATTAAGCGTAAAAATATAAAATGGAAATATAGTACAATAAATGTAAAGTTTAACCGAAATAGAAAGAGCAGTGGAGCGATTTATGCAATTTGAAAGGTTGAATGATGTGAAAATCCAAATGAGCAGAGAGGAACTTATTGAACTTGTAAAAAAGATCTATAATCTGGATTTACCAGAAGCAGAGCATAGCGAATATGTGAATCAATTTAATAATAGTGGTATTCCACATCCGGCACCTAGTGATTTAATATTTTGGAATGATGTAGAATTAACACCTGAGGAAGTAGTTGAGATTGCATTAAGCTATACGAAGGAGAAGGAATAACTTGAATAAGTAGAAGAGAGAGTTTAGAAGGAGATTGAATTTGTATTTACAAAGAGAAATGTTGTAGTGAAACTATTAAGTGAAGTAAAGGGGAATGTGCGTGTCTATTAAGAATGCAATGCAACAATACTTTAAGTTAAGAATAAAATTAGCGCACGAAGGTTTAGATTTTCTATTAAAAACACCAGTTCTTGAAGAAGTGAATCCTATTCTTTATGATGGGGAAACAGATGAGGAAGGTTATATTCTATGGAAACCAGTAGAAAAAAATATCGTACACGACTTTATTCATTTAGAACAAGAAATGGATGTCCAGTTTCATCAAACAGTTATTATGTATATTAATTCCTATTGGTTTGCTGAATTAAATGGTTTTTATAGAAATTATTATATTGAATTAGAAGTGGTATTGCCGAATATTGAATTGAATTCATTCACAGAACGGCTAAAGGGCTATAAGGCTAACCATCAGGATAGATTAAATCATATCCCAATAGGTATTGAAGGTAACGGAATGTTAGTTGTGATTGATAATGAAAATGGGAAAGTTAAATTAGAAGCTTTTGAGAGAGGTTCATTTGAAACGATTTCAGAAAATATACAAGAGTTGATTTCTAATTTACGTTTGAAGAGGTGATCAGCGTTGAAAGCGAGCATGCAGCGTTATTTTGAAAGTTTCTTATTGAAATGGAGTGATTGGAACGGAACACACCCGCAGATTCCATTTGATGCAGAGATTGATCAGCGCCTATATATTGGTGAAAAGGATGAGGATGACTATATATTTTGGAAGCCAAGGGAGAAGGATGAATATGATGATTTTCAAGAATTTGAAAAAGAACTAAATGCTACTCTTCATTCTGATATAAAAGAATATTATAATTCCTATTGGTTTCTCGAGATGATTGGTTGGATTGATAATTACAATATTAGTTTATCCCCTGTAACACCAGGTGTTGAACCATTTTTATTTATAGAGCGTGTTCAAGATTATTTATTCCTTAGACAGGGAGATGAAATATATATTCCTATAGGATTTGAAAGTAGTGGGATGTTAATTCTTATGAACAATCGTACTGGAGAAATTGTTATAGAAGATTTTGAAACGGAAGAGTATCGGCATCTGAGTGTAAGTTTAAAGGAACTCATTTCTCGATTAAGTTTCCGGTGAATTTGGTAGTGCTTTGCTGGCTTTATACCTGTTAATTGGTGTGTATTGTTATAGCAAGTAAAGGGGCGTATTTATATGACAATCCGGTTTTGTAAGGAAGCAGTTGCATACTTGAAACCAGTAGTAAAAGAGAATCTAGCTGAAGAGTGTTTTACCCTATCCGAAGAAAATAGTTTTGTTTATACATTTTTTAATGAAGATTTAATCATTACTTTTTTAGTTGATGATCATCAAAACAATTATTTTCATTATGTTCAAAATAAGCATATATCAGGAGAAGGGTTGGACGAAGAGCAGTTATTAGAAATCGGGATCGAAAATCTTTATAAATTAGCAGATGAAAAAGAACTTCGGATTCACACACTATCGGAAGGGTGTTTTGCTTTAATTCTTGACGGGAGTTTCGAAGCTAGCTTAATTGTTTTAGACGATTTATGGGATTACTCACTAAAAAAATTCGTATCAAATGGATATGCGGTTGCGATACCAGCAAGAGATATTCTTGTTTTTTGTGATTGTAATGCTAGTAACGGAATTAAAAAAATGAAAGGTATAATAGAAAAGGTTTGGGAAGACGGAGATCATTTACTTATTGATAAAATTTTGGTGAGAAGTGGGGGGAAATGGAGTTATTTATAGCCATCCAAAATATTCAAAAATAAAGTCGTACTTATGATAGTAGAGTAAGTATTCTGAATGAAAATGAAGTGCTTGTGAAAAGAGGGAGAAAAGAAGTGGAAAAGTTTATTAAGAAGATAGGGGATAAAACTTTCATTGCTCAGGCAGATGAGAGCTTTGCGATGCAGGTAGAAGGGTTATTTCATTTTTTAACTGAAGTAGAAAATGATCGATTAATAGATGGTTTTTCTATACAAGTAGGTTGGTCGATCTACTTCCTTGATGAAAAGGAAGATGGCTATCATATTATCGTACATGACTATACGAAGAATCCATTTCAAGATATGACAGATGATTTGACGATTTCTTTATGGATATTATTAAACCAAGTGAGTTTTGTAAAGTCATTAACAATTAAAGGAGAGTTGCTGCGTTTTTGTGATAAAATTGTCGTTGCTAAAAATGTATTAGAGTTAGATCATATTTACTTAGAAAGAAAAAAGGATTGTGAAGATGGTGACTCTGGTTGGTATATAGGCCCTGTTCATGATGATCATGACACAGAAGATTATGAAGCGTTTTATGCATATGAATTACTAAAATTAAGGCCTTCTCTTCTTCAAGTGTTAACCTTGCCTTCTGGATATCTTGTAATCTTTGAAAAAGATGTAGTGCAAGCAGTGGTAGATGAAAATAATGTAAACATTTTGGATAGAGTTAACGATTTCTAATCTAGTATAGAAAAAGAGCTAGTAATTTGTTGAAGTCAGTACCTCAGTAATATTGTAGAATCGAATTGAGGTAGGATAAGCCTAATTACAGAATTTGTGAGCGGGAAAGCCCACGCGCTTCAGCCGTGGGATGGAAGCGAATAAAACCCTTTTCTATTTTATTTTTTTGCTATGCTAGAGGCAAGGGGAAATAAGATAAGAAAGGAGAAAACATTATGTTTGTCACGCATGCGTTTCAAATTCCATACGAAAAAGAACGATATGAATTTCTTCGTTCTATGCAAAGAGAAGCAGCGACTGTTTGGAATGATATCGTTCGTGAATCGACCAGTTATTATTTCATATGGAAGAAGTGGCTCAGTAAAACAGAAATTCAATCCGTTCGCAAACAAACGTATCATTTGCATTCTCAAACCGTACAAGCCATTGTGGATAAATACGAGGCCAATCGTGAAACGACTCGTAAACTTCGAAAAACAGATAAAAAGGCAAAATATCCGTGGCGAAACAAACATTTTTATTGCGTTCCATTAAAGAAAGCGAGTATGGATATCACAGATAAAACAATTGTAATTAAACGTGCTGATTTTAAAATGAATCTTATTGATTTGTTAACGAAAAAAAAGAAAAAAGGTTGGAATGAAAAGTTTCCAAAGAAAAATGCACATCTCACGATTCCAAATTTGGCGCATGAGGATCTATCAAATTGTAACTACGCAGAAATTGTATGGCGTAATGGTGCGTATTGGTTTTGCTATAGGGTGTCTATTACAGAGAAAGACCTTTCTGGACAAGAACAAAAAGTAGCTGGTGGTGATTTAGGGGAAATTCATGCCGTAACCGTCGCAACAGAAGATAAGGCGTTATTGATTTCTGGAAGGGCGATACGTAGTATTTCTCAATTTCGTGCAAAGGCATTAGCGGAATTAAGTAAAAAAATGTCATGCTGTAAAAAAGGTTCCCGTCAATGGAAAAAATATAAAACGGCGCGAAATCGAATTCGTCAAAAAAGTAAAAATCAACTCGGATATTTAGAACACAAAACAACAAAAGAAGTTGTTACATTTTTAGAACAAGAACAGATCACACATTTTGTCATTGGAAATGTATCAGGAATCGAAAAAAACACGAGGAAAAACGAAAAGAAGAAACAAAAAACAAGAAAAAAGAGAAGACAACAATTATCTGTATGGAACCAAGGAAAAATGAAACAAAAACTAACATACAAATCGAAGTTAAAAGGGATACAAATCGAACAAATAGAAGAAAGTTATACGTCACAAAGTTGTCCATTTTGTGGTGGTAGACATAAAGCAAATGGACGAAGTTTCAAATGTTCTGTTCATAAAATAGAAATCCATCGTGATGTAAATGGGGCACAGAATATTGCCCGTAAATTATATGAGATGGACGTAAAACCAATCGTTTCAATTGTATATAAACAACCCGTTTGGCATAGACGCTTTTTGTCTGAGGATATAAGGCGAAAAACGAAACATCCAAATGATAAACCGAAAAAAGTATCGCCTGTTGAATGGCGTAGTTGGCACAGACCTTGCCCTCTTATAGGGTGTATTTCACTCATAAGAGTTGTTCGCCTAAGTCTTACCTCTGCATCTTCTTCTGGAAGAATGTAAGTAGGATGTTTGCGAAAAAGAATCCCATGGCTTTAGCTGTGGGAGTGGTCAAATATGTCGTATTCAAAGGTAATGAAAAAGCTTGAAAAACAATATGGACGAGACGTAACGAAATGGAAGTGGGGAGCATATCATCAACTTTCGTTTATACACCCTGTTTCAAAATCATCTGATGTACTCGCGTTCTTTTTCAATCGTGAAAAACCTGTACCAATTGGAGGAAGTAATATTACAGTTCAAGCAGCAAGTTATAGAGATGATGGCATTGTAAATCATGGAGCATCTTGGCGATTTGTAATAGATACAAAGGATATGTCTAATGGGTATCATATCGTAGGCCCAGGACAATCAGGACATTTTAAAAGTGACTGGTATCATAATCAAATAGAAGACTGGGTAAATGGAAACTATCATGTGACTACACTTCATACAGATCGCATAGATGGTAAAATACTAACCTTAAAACCAAAATAGAAGCTATAAGACTCTTACACGTGTAAGAGTCTTATAACTATACCATAAGCAAATTATGGAATGTTATAATTTAGAGAAGTAGAATTTCATAGTTATACACATATAGGGGTGAATGCATGACGAATTGTTATTTTGAGTTTGTAATACATAAAGAGGCTCGTTTTCGTAGACTAAGAGAATTTTTTTATAAACTTAAGGAAGAGAAAGAAAAAGAGATGATAGGTAGTGGTGATCCTAAGTGGTTAGCGTATTTTGAGGAAGAGGTATTAAAACAGTTTTGGTGGCCGACGGAAGAAGAGTTACAAAATTACCAGGTTTTATGGGAACAAACCCCTGTAGAAAAACGTTTAACAGACCCGAAACTAAGAACTCCATGGGATTTTGAATCTATGATTGATACGTTTGCCTCTGGGGAATATGAACTAGTCTCTTGTGAAAAGGCAACAAACAATATTGGAAGAATTGAATTTTATCCTTATGCTTGGCCATACGGAGGGAGCGATGTGTTTAGAGCTTTCATAGAGTATAGTGGGTTCAAAATTATTGATGAGAGTATATAAGGTATACAAATATAAAAAGAAACAATGGAAAGGGTGAGAGAATATGTCCAATTACGTAAAGTCAGAATTTATTAAAAATGCAGGCGGCTGTATCGTATCAAAAAACATTTTGGAGGAGAATGGAAGATTAAAATGGTTGGTTAGGGATGAATCTGTAACGAGTGTTGATAATGGCTGGAGATTTTTTTCGGATATTGATGATGATGATTACGTCAATGATCCAGATAACTTGGTTGTATGTGATTTTAATACAGTAGCCCAAATTGAACCTGCTATTCTAGCGGTGTATTCCTTTCCAGTTGGTAGTGACCTACAACTAGTGGTAGAGAAGGGAAAGTGTTATTTCATTGATAATATAACAGAAGAAGTTATCGAGTTTTTGTACCATTAAAATAACATAGCAGTATGGATTTTAATTTGTTTGGATTATAAAGGACATACTGATAATCTAGTTGTAGTTTTTTGGATGTAGTAGGTGAATGGAGATTGTATGCATGGAAAAAGAAGGCATGGTCTCATTATGGCTGGGAAATATAGAATCTGAAGATTTTTTAGAGGATTATTTCCATATCAAATATACAGAGGATGGTGATTCTATACTATCACCATTTATAAAAGACTATCATATTTGTATGTATGATATTGATGAGGACTTTATTGAAATAGAATTTTATCTAAAGCGAAGTGATCATCTAGAAACTTTACTGGCAGGATGTTCTTATGAAGAAGTTGTGATACCACAGATGAAAAGATGTGCTTCGAATATGCTAGAAATGAAATACAACACAATTATTATGATATATAACTATGAATACAGTGGTGAAATAACAAATAAAAATGAAAATCGTTATGAAATGAAATACATAGGAGCTGTTCCGTATAAATGATAATAAAAAGGGGATTAGAACATGGAAGTTAGAGAAATACATTCATTTCATCTAAATTCAGAAGAAGAATTTTCTGGAATTCAAGATAAACTCATACATAGTATTGACTTGAAAAATAACTTTCATCTAGAAGATGTAAGTGTAATCGCTGGGGTAGATTTAGCTTATTGGGAAGAAGATGATAGGCACTATGGAACGTGTTGTATTGTTGTGATTGATTATCATACGAAGGAGGAAGTAGAGAAGGTTTATAGCTATGGGGAAATAGCAGTGCCGTATATACCAGGTTTTTTAGCGTTTCGTGAGTTGCCTTTAGTAATAGAAGCAGCCAAAAAGCTTACTTCTAATCCAGATCTATTTATGTTTGATGGAAATGGCTATTTACACTATAAACATATGGGGATTGCAACGCATGCCTCTTTTTTCTTACAAAAGCCTACAATCGGTGTAGCGAAAAGCTATCTTAAGATTAAAGATGTTGATTTTATCATGCCAGAGAATAAGGAGTTTGCTTTTAGTGATATTATGATTGATGACGAGGTATATGGAAGAGCTGTAAGAACGAAAGAGAATGTAAAGCCTATTTTTGTATCTTGCGGAAATAATATCGATTTAGATACGAGTGTTCAAATTGTGTTGGATTTAATAGGGAAAGAAAGTAGATTGCCAATTCCAGTTAGATTGGCAGATTTAGAAACGCATAAGGTAAGAAGAAAAAAGAGTAAAAATGAAATAGTATAGCCATTTATGTAATGTGAAAAGGGATAGGGAAAATAAGGTTTATGAGACTTATTTTAGGTTTAAAGACAAAGGACTCATACTTAGCACATAACGAAATTAAATAAGTTATATTCTGTTTTAAAGAGGCAGTTACATGCAAACAATTGGTATAATTATTATATAGTTGAATCAATTTCATAGAAGAATAGGTGCATGATGAAAACGAATAATGATTCGATTTTTTATTACATCTAAAACTATTTCAGGAATTAACTTAATTTTATGAAATTGTTAATAGAGGATAACATAGAAGGAGAAATTTAAGGTAGTATAAAAAAAGAAAAACTTTAAAAGGGGATAGAAAATATAATGATGGATGAACAAGAATTGAAACAAGAACTGCAACAAATCAAAAATAACAATTATGCTGTACCAGAAGATGTGGACGCATATCCATATGCACAATGGATGCTAGATAATATCGGGTCACCTGATGCTGATTTGCGTGATGACTTGATTTACAGTACGATCCAACGATGGATTACAGGTGAAGTATTTAGACAAAAAGAGTTACGAGGACTATTACTGCAGGCGCTTAGTCCTGATTATTTGTTTTATAAAATCGGTGAAAAGGGAACAGACTCTGTTTTTAAGCGTGCTTTCTCGATTCTAATCCCACCGCTTATTTTATCCGTTCATGAAAAAGAACCGTTTTTATCTGAAGAACAACTTTACAGCGTGGCAGAACAAGTTCTTGAATATGTATATCTAGAGCAAGATGTAAGAGGCTATGTAGAGGGAAAAGGCTGGGCCCATTCTACTGCACATGCTGCAGATGCGCTAAATGCTTTAGCACGTACGATACGAAATCGCGAATTTTCACATGCGATCCTTACTGCTGTTCGTCATAAGGTTCGTCTGAACGATTACGTATACATAAACTTTGAGGATGAGAGATTGGTGACGGCAATAATGTCATTATGGAACCAAAATCTCTTAACCCAAGAAGAATGGAACAATTGGCTTCATAGCTTTACAATCATTGAAGAAGCGCCAGCTTCTCAAAATGATATATTGGTACAAAACATTAGATGCTTCTTAAGAAGTTTGTATTTTCGAGCGTTAGAACAAGAGGGAAACTCTTGGTTTACGATTGCTATACTGGAGACTTTAAAAAAACGGCATAGATTTTGAAGGTTTTTCCATATGGTTTATTGGTTCTAATGATCAAACTCACGCATATCAGATTCATAGCAAGGAAGCTGAAACGGTTATAAAGGACTGGTACAAAAAAATAAATTAATTAGAAATGCGCAAGTTTTGAAATTTGTTACATATATTTTAGTGAAAGGCCTTTCACCACTTTATCACCTAGGGGGCAATCATAATGAAATTTTTGTCTTACCTTACAGTAATTCTGGTGATTCTTGGCGGTTTGAACTGGTTGTTTGTGGCGCTGGATTATAATGTAGTTGAGAAATGGTTCGGTTCTACACCTGCTCTTGTGGATACCATTTATTGGCTTTTTGGTCTATCTGCTATTTATCAAATTTATGATCGGTTCTTTACGGACAATTAGCTCTTATAAATTTATGGATGGGTGTTAGGCATGATAGAATGCTTAACACTTTTTTGTATGTTTATGAATACAAATACATCTGCAAACGGTTTCATTGCGTCTTACACCTCAATAAAGCAAAACAAATTGACCGTATATTTTATATGGGTTATAATTCAGAAAGTTTAAAAATTAATAAATATAGAAACAGGGAGGTCGTAAGAGTGATGGAGAGGGTTTACAATTTTTCAGCAGGACCATCTATACTCCCTTTGCCAGTTTTGGAAAAAGTGCAAAAGGAGCTTTTAAATTATAACGGGACAGGCATGTCTGTTATGGAAATGAGTCACCGATCTTCGCAGTTTCAAAATATTATGGATGAAGCAAGTAGCTTGCTTCGTGAATTGATGCACATTCCTGAGAATTATGATGTTTTATTTTTACAAGGAGGGGCATCCCTGCAGTTTTCAATGGTTCCATTAAATGTAATGACTGAACATAAAAGAGCTGGATACATAATTACAGGCTCCTGGTCTAAAAAAGCCTTACAGGAGGCACAAAAAATTGGGGAAGCAGAAGTTATTGCTTCATCGAAAGAAAAGCATTTTTCAACGATTCCACATGTAGATAGTTCAATGGTTTCAAAAGAACTAGATTATGTACATATAACAACAAATAACACAATTGAAGGAACGAAATATGTTGAACTGCCACAGTTAGAGAATATTCCACTTATTGCTGATATGTCTTCAAATATTTTATCAGAAGAATACGATGTAGAGAAATTTGCTTTGATTTATGCGGGAGCACAAAAAAATTTAGGGCCTGCAGGATTAACGATTGCGATTATTAGAAAAGACTTAATTGGTAAAGCGAATACTTCTTGTCCTACAATGTTAAACTATGAAACTTACAGTAAAAATAATTCCTTATATAATACACCACCATCCTTTAGTATTTATGTGACGAAGCTAGTACTGGAATGGCTAAAGGAGCAGGGCGGCATACCTGCGATTGAAGAACAAAATAGGAAAAAAGCAGCGATTCTATACAATTTTTTAGATGAATCAAAATTATTTACTTCACCGGTCGATTCTGCGTATCGTTCGCTTATGAATATTCCATTTACAACACCATCCAATGATTTAAATGAGCAATTTTTACAAAAGGCGAAAACGTTAGGTCTTGTTACGTTAAAAGGGCATCGTTCTGTAGGGGGAATGAGAGCGAGTATTTATAATGCAATGCCAGTTGAAGGCGTTCAAAAATTAGTAGACTGCATGAAGGATTTTGAGCTAGAGAATAGATAGGGAGATGAAGAAATGTTGCGCATTCAAACATTAAATCAAATTGCTGAAAAAGGCTTGCAAATTTTTGAGAAAGAACGATATGAAGTGGGGGAAGGATTAGAGCATCCAGATGGTATATTACTCCGAAGTTTCTCTTTGCATCAAGAGGAATTTTCAATGGATGTAAAGGCAATTGCACGAGCGGGAGCTGGTGTAAATAATATTCCTGTAGAACGTTGTACAGAAAGAGGTATCGTTGTTTTTAATACGCCAGGAGCAAATGCGAATGCAGTGAAAGAACTAATTCTAGCGAGCCTGATTATGTCATCACGTAATATAATAAATGGGGTTGGCTGGACAAAAGCATTAGAAGGTGAAGAAGTTCCACAGCTTGTAGAAGCAGGAAAAAAACAATTCGTTGGCTCAGAAATAGCAGGAAAACGACTTGGTGTGATTGGACTTGGTGCAATTGGCGCTCTTGTCGCAAATGATGCATTATCCCTTGGTATGGATGTTGTTGGATATGATCCATATATATCTGTTGAAACAGCATGGCGATTATCAACACATGTACAACGTGCATTTAGCCTGGATGAAATCTTCTCAACATGTGACTATATTACATTGCATATTCCACTGACAGACCAAACGAGAGGTATTATTGGAGAACACGCAGTGCAAACGATGAAAAAAGGTGTTCGCCTCTTTAACTTCTCAAGAGGAGAACTTGTGGATGAAATTGCATTAGCGAAAGCTTTAGAAGAAGGAATTATGAATCATTACGTAACTGACTTTCCAAATGAGAATGTCATAAAAATGAAAAATGTAACGGCAACACCTCACCTTGGCGCTTCCACATATGAATCTGAAGAGAATTGTGCAATTATGGCTGCCCGCCAGTTACGTGACTATTTGGAGACAGGAAATATTCGTAATTCAGTAAACTATCCCAATGTAGAACTTCCTTATGTGGGAAAGAAACGAATTACAATTATGCATCAAAACGTTCCGAACATGGTGGGGCAAATTACAGGGTGTTTAGCGGAACATCATATTAATATTGCGGATATGATAAACCGTAGTAAAGGCTCTTTTGCATATACAATGATTGATATCGATAATGGAATTGATGATATAATTAAAGAAAATGTAGTTGAAAACATAAAGAAAATTACAGGTGTAGTAGCTGTTCGAATGATTGTATAAAGGAGAGAGAAATTTGGCGACAATTCGACCATTTAGAGCAATTCGTCCAGTATCTGATAAAGCTGCACAAGTTGCAGCACTGCCGTACGATGTGTTAAATAGTGAAGAAGCAAGAGAAGTTGTAAAGGGAAATCCATATTCCTTTTTACATATTGATAAAGCAGAAATAGACTTAGACCCGGCTGTTTCACCATATGATGACAGTGTATATGAGAAAGCAAGAGAAAATTTACAACGTTTAATGAAAGAAGAAGTATTGATTCAAGATGAAGAACCATGTCTGTATATTTATCAATTAACGATGCAAGGGAGAACGCAGTCTGGACTTGTCGTTTGTACATCAATTGATGAGTATACGGATAATACAATTAAAAAGCATGAGCGGACCCGTCATGAAAAAGAACAAGATCGCATTCGTCATGTAGATGTATGTAATGCGAATACAGGACCTATTTTTTTAACATATCGCACAAAAGAAGAAATAACAAAATTCATTGTAACTTGGCAAGAAAATCACACACCAATTTATCAATTCACAGCGGATGACGGTGTAGAGCATGTCATATGGAAAATTGCAGAAACGAATGCGATTTCAGCATTAGTAGAATCATTTGAAGAGATTCCATCTTTATACATTGCGGACGGACATCATCGTTCAGCATCCGCGGCGAAAGTTGGATTAATGCGTAGAGAGCAGCATCCAAATTATACAGGAGAAGAAGAATTTAACTTCTTTTTATCTGTTTTATTCCCCCATGGTGAACTATCGATTTGGGACTACAATCGCGTTGTGAAAGATTTAAATGGTTTATCAGAAGAACAATTCTTACAGCAAATTTCGCAATACTTTTATGTGGAAGAAGTAGGTGTTTCTCCTTATAAACCAACTGAACCAAAATCATTTGGTATGTATTTGGATCAGAAGTGGTATAAACTCAATGTGAAAGAAGAAACATTTGATGCTTATGATGTTGTAAAACGGTTAGATGTTTCTATTTTACAAGACCATTTACTAAGTCAAGTGTTACAAATCCATGATCCCCGTGCAGATAGTCGCATTGATTTTGTTGGTGGTATTCGCGGTTTAGAAGAGTTAGAGCGTCTTGTAAACCGTGGCGATTATAAAGTAGCGTTTGCGTTATACCCGACATCAATGGAAGATTTATTAGCAATTGCCGATGCGGGAGAAGTGATGCCACCAAAGTCAACATGGTTTGAACCGAAGCTTCGTAGTGGACTTTTTATACATTCTTTAGAATAGAGAGAAAGACAGCATATTATGTGCTGTCTTTTTTCTTTTGACCAATGCTCTTTCAATTCCTTGTCCTGTAAGGATTCGATACATCTTCATATATGGCCAAAATAGTTTTCTATACAAGTTCAGAAGAATAAGAGAAAGAGGAGATGGGCCTGATTTGGGGAGGGAATGACAAAATAACAGGGGGATACATGAATAGAATTAAAAGGAGATAAACCTATTAAAAATGATAGATGTAAATATTTAAAATATATGTAAAAAAATTTAAAAAACGCTGTGCATTTTATTTTAAATCGTATTAATCTTGTAATGAACAAGTTATATATTCTTTAAAGGGGGAAAAATCATGGACATTATTATTGAAAAAATTCCGGCATATCGAATTGCTTACATAAGGCAGACGGGATCTTATGGAATTAACAATGTGCGAACAATGGAAAAAATAAAAGAATGGGCAAAATCTAACCAATTATTTAATGAAGAATCGATAATTCTTGGAATTGCTCATGATAATCCGGAAACTACTAAACCTGAAAACTGTCGTTATGATACTTGCATAGTGGTTTCAAACGACTATTCAGTAACGAATGACTATGTAAGACAAGGTGATATTGTTGGAGGAAAATATGCTGTTTTTAAAATTAATCATACAGCAGAAGCAGTTCAGAAAGCGTGGGTTGATATTTTTTCAGAATTATCAAGACAAAGATATCAATTTGATGGAACAAGACCAATCATCGAAAGGTATGTAGTCAAAATGGTTAATAATCATCATTGTGAAATTTGTGTGCCTGTATTTTAAAGTAGTAATGTTCTTTTCCTTGCAAAAAACACAATAGTTTCTTAATGTTATGGTGTAGAAGGATAAACAAGGAAGGACTTAATGAGTATGATACATATTTTATTAGCTGATGATGATAAGCACATTAGAGAATTATTACATTACCACTTACAAAAGGAAGGGTATAAAGTTTTTGAGGCTGAGGATGGAAAAGTGGCGCAGTCTATATTAGAAAGGGAAAATATTCACCTTGCCCTTGTCGACATCATGATGCCGTTTGTTGACGGGTATACACTATGCGAAGAAATTAGAAAATATCATGATATACCTGTTATATTATTAACTGCTAAAGATCAATTAGTGGATAAGGAAAGAGGATTTATTTCAGGCACAGATGATTATATTGTAAAACCATTTGAACCAGCGGAAGTGATTTTTCGTATGAAAGCTTTACTTCGCCGGTATCAAATGCTGAGTGCGGACGTAATTACACTGCACGGAACAACGATTGATCGAAAAAGCTTTGAGGTGAAATGTAACGATCAAACGATTTTACTACCATTAAAGGAATTTGAATTACTGTCACAACTGGCAGGTTATCCTGGTAGAACATTTTCAAGAGAAGAGTTAATTGAACTTGTTTGGGGGATGGATTTTGAAGGGGATGAGCGTACGGTTGATGTTCACATTAAACGTCTTCGCGATCGCTTTTCAAAAAGAACAGATGATTTTCAAATTAAAACGGTACGCGGACTTGGCTATAAGTTGGAGCTGAAATAAGATGAAATCACTTTATTCTAGATTTGTATTAATTACCGTTGGGATTATGCTTCTTAGTAGTATCATTGGTTTTTTATTAACGAATGTGTATTATCAAGTGAAATTAAAACCGTATAATAGTGAAAAGATTTTACGTTATGCAGAGGAAATAAAGGATTTGTATGAAAAACAAAGTGAAGAAACTAAGGTTGAGTATTTACACTCCATCGCAAAATTAGGGTATGAGATTTATGTAGTGGATGATCAAAAACAAGGGAAACGGATTGGAAATGCGTTTCGGACGATAAAGATTAGTGACGCTACCATTGATGAAGTATTACAAGGAAACACATATAATGGTGTTTCTACTTATCCAACCCGTCTATTTATAACAGGCTTTTTTGATAATGAATTAATTAATAGCGTCGGGGTTCCACTACAACATGGTGATAAGCAATATGCTTTATTTATTCGTCCTGATATTCAGCAGCAGTTTGGTGAAATGAGGATTTTCTTGGCGCTATTACTCGGGTTTATTGTTGTATTAAGTATCATTTTTATTGCGATGGCAGCGCGTTATATCGTTCGTCCAATTCAAACATTTACAAAAGCAACGCAGAAAATTGCGAGTGGTGAATATGATATTGAACTAGACGAAGGACGAAAAGATGAAATTGGGACATTATCTACAAGTTTTAAAAAGATGACAAAAAGTATAAAAGAGTTAGATCAAATGAGACAAGAGTTTGTTTCCAACGTATCTCACGAATTTCAATCTCCGTTATCTTCTATTCAAGGTTTTTCAAAGACATTACAGTCAGAAAAGATGACAGAAACGGAACGGAAACATTATTTGCAAATTATTGAAGCTGAAAGTAAACGAATGTCTAGTTTATGTAAACAGTTGCTCACGCTGGCTTCATTAGATAAAGAGGAAAAGGTTCTGCAAATAAAAGAGTTTGCTTTGCACAAGCAAATGAAAGATGTCATTTTTATGCTCGAATGGAAATGGCGTGAAAAAGATATAGCGGTTGAATTTGATGTACCTAACATAAATATAAAGGGTGATGAGAATTTACTTCATCAAGTTTGGACAAATATATTTACAAATAGTATTAAGTTTACAGATCAAGGCGGAACGATAGATTTTGCTGCTAAAGAGCTAGAAAATAGCGTGGAAATCTCTGTTTCAGATAGCGGGATTGGTATGGAGCAAGAAGAGATAAATCGCATTTTTGATCGGTTTTATAAAGTGGATACAGCAAGAACTCGTAATGTAGAAGGAAGTGGCCTAGGTTTATCTATTGTGGATAAAATTGTTGAACTGCATCAAGGGACAATTTCAGTGGAGAGTGTAAAAGGAGAAGGTACGACGTTTCGAATTGCAATTCCTAAATGATGAGAAGAGTTATTTGATATAAGTAGTTCCGTTTTCGGGAAGAAACATTCTAGATAATAAAAAAGCATATCCATTCATATATGAATGGATATGCTTTTTTTGTTGATGTAACAATATTTCCGGAGTATTTTAAAAAGAGAGAAAAATTCTGTAATTTTATGTTAAAATTTAGAAGTTATTTAGCAATGATAAAAAGGGGAGAAAGAAATGTTACAAGCACTGATTTTTGATATGGATGGAACTTTATTTCAAACAGAAAAAATTTTAGAATTATCACTTGATGATACGTATAACCATTTGCGATCACTCAATTTATGGGATGCAGCAACCCCAATTGATAAATACCGTGAAATAATGGGTGCGCCTTTGCCAAAAGTTTGGGAAGCTTTGTTACCTCATCATTCCAATGAAATAAGGGAACAAACGGATGCTTATTTTCTGGAAAGATTAGTTGAAAACATAAGAAGTGGGAAAGGGGATTTATACCCTCATGTAAAAGAAGTTTTCAGTTATCTAAAAGAGAATCATTGTGCCATTTACATAGCGAGTAACGGTTTAACGGAGTATTTGCAAGCAATTGTGAGTTACTATAAATTAGATCATTGGGTTACTGAAACATGTAGTATTCAGCAAATCCAAACGCTTAATAAAGGTGATTTAGTTAAAACAATTATACAAAAATATGATATAAAAAAGGCAGCAGTAGTTGGAGATCGCCTATCCGATATAAATGCAGCTAAAGATAATGGTTTAATTGCAATTGGCTGTAATTTTGATTTTGCACAAGAAGATGAACTCGCTCAGGCTGATTTGGTAATAAATGATTTAATGGAGCTAAAAACGATATTTCCTAAATTTACGGAACAAAAGGGAGCTTTAACTGAATAAGTGAAATCATAAACCAACGCTCAGGCTGATATTCTCTGAGTGTTTTTGTTTGTAACCTTCTGTTCATATTCCGTTCATATTTCTTTTTTAAGATGAGTACATAGAAAGAAATAGGAAGGAGCGAGCGAAATGTTTTTAGCTCTGCGTGAATTAAAACAATCAAAATTAAGATATGGATTAATCGGACTCATCATGGTTTTATTATCATTTTTAGTCCTTGTGATTTCTGGGTTAGCAAATGGTCTATCGTATGATAATGCATCATCGATTCAAAATATGGATGCAACAAAATTCGTATTAGCAGATGATGCGGAAAATAAATTACTTCGTTCACAAATTAAGCAAGAAGATGTGGACGGTGTAGTGGGGCAAGTTGATGCAAAAGATGCGGTACCATTTCGTGTGAAAGTGTCTACGTATGAGAAGAAGGATAGTTCAAAAAAAGTTGATATTGCAATTTTTGCAAGCGAGCGTGACACGTTCTTAGAACCAAAGATTGTACAAGGAAATGCGTTAGAGACAGCGCAAGATGAAATGGTTGCTGACGAATCAATTAAAGAAAAAGGGATAGACATTGGAGATACAATTGTTGATCCCGTGTCTAAAAAAGAATTCAAAATCGTTGGTTTTACGAAAGATCAAATGTTTAGTCACACACCAGTTGTGTATGTGAATCAAGATGTATGGGGAGAAATCGCGCAGCCAAATCAAAAGGATTATAGCGCAATTGCACTTCGTACAGATAAAGAAGTAAAAAATGCACATGTAATTGAGAAAAAAGAAGTTCTTCAAAGCATTCCAGGTTTTAAAGAAGAACAAGGAACATTAACAATGATCATTGCATTCTTGCTTGTCATTGCTGCTTTATTAATCGGTGTATTCTTCTATGTCATTACACTACAAAAAACACAACAATTAGGTGTATTAAAAGCAATTGGAACGAAAAATTCGTATTTAGCAAACAGTTTAGTTGTGCAAGCATTATTCTTATCTGTTGTCGCAATGGTAATAAGCATTGTGCTTGTAGAAGGACTGCAAAAGATTTTACCAGAAAGCATGCCGTTCTTATTAACGACAGCTATGATTGGTCAATATGCAGGAATCTTTATTGTCATTAGTATTCTTGGAACACTTATTTCTTTATATCAAGTATTAAAGGTTGATGCACTAGAAGCAATTGGAGGTGGCATGTAATGACTGCATTATTAAAATTAGAGGAAGTAAGTAAAGTATACGGTGAGGGAAATACAGAAGTAACAGCTCTTCATCCCATCTCACTTGATGTAAAAGCAGGAGAGTTCATCGGGATTGTAGGACCTTCTGGTTCAGGGAAAAGTACACTATTATCGATTGCGGGAGCATTATTATCACCGTCAAAAGGAAATATTTATATTCGTGAACAAAATATCACGCATTTATCAGAAAAAGAAATGACAGATATTCGTTTAAGAAAAATCGGGTTCATTTTTCAGTTTGCAAATTTAGTTCCCTATTTAAATGTGAAAGAACAACTACTTTACATTGCAAAGTTAAAGAAAGAAGACCGAAAAGAATCTGAAAAGCGTGCGGATCATTTACTAGCTGCATTTGGACTCTCACAGAGAAAAAATCATTACCCAAATCAATTATCTGGTGGAGAACGACAAAGGGTAGCGATTGCTCGTGCTTTCATGAATAATCCAGATTTAATCTTAGCAGATGAACCAACGGCCAGCCTTGATTCTAAGCGCGGACGCGAAGTAGTTGAAATGATGAAACGAGAAGTAAAAGAAAGCCAAAAAGCAGCGATTATGATTACGCATGATGAAAGAATGCTCGATGTATGTGACCGTATATTAACATTGCGTGATGGGAAATTAGTATAGAAATACGAAAAAAAGCACAGGAATTATTCCTGTGCTTTTTTTACATCCATCGTATGTTAAATGTTATAATAATTTTATTATTCTGTAATTCAGGTGAACGGAGGGGAAATATGGAAAAGAAAATCATACATCTTGAAGGGCTTATTATTTTAATAGCCACCATTTATGTATATGCATTATATGAGTTTAGTTGGTTGACTTTTTTCTTATTGCTTTTAGCACCAGACGTTTCTATGCTAGCATATCTTCTGAATGACCAGATTGGGGCACAGGTGTATAATTTGTTTCATACATACGTAGTGTCTATATTACTTATTTTAGTAGGTGTATTTCTTAAATTAGATGTTGTCTTTATGATTGGTTTAATTTGGACGGCTCATATCGGAATGGACCGTATGTTTGGATATGGGCTTAAATATAAAACAGGTTTCAAAGATACTCACATTCAAAAGCTATAAGATGAAGTTGATTCCACAATACCAAGCAGGTTATATGATTTCTGAACAAAAAACACACAATCCCTCTTTACACTTTTTACAAAGAGTTCATATTATTTACACTTAAATCAATAGCTCATTACTACTACCTCGTTTTGGGATTGAAATGAACAAACCTTTTCTTAAAGAATACTTAAAACTGAATTTAACTACTTTTTACAATTTCTCTTTATCCTATAAGTGGGACAAGCACCTGAGAATAAAACAACACGTGTCGATTTAATCATGTTATTAGGGGGAGAACACGTGAAAAAGATAGTTTTATCATTGGCAGTTATTACAACAATTTTGCCGGTTTTTTCAGTGAATGCTGAGACGAAAGAACAGGAACGAGTAAGAAAGCCGGCAACTATGTTCAATGTAGTGAGCGATATTCAAGGGGACTTAGGGGATTTTGACCATGTATTATAAAGGATATGAATAAAGTAATACCTCATTATCGGGCTTTGATTATGAATGGTGATATTACAGGGACAGGATTGCAGTATCAATATGATGATGTGAAACGTGTATTACATAAAAATAAACATCCAGAAAACGTTTGGTCTACAGTAGGAAATCATGAGTTTTACGTACCAAAATGGACATCTGATGGTAAACTTGCTCAAAATACATGGCCTAATGGTGTGTTGTTCTCCAGTGGATGTCAATGAGCACAAGAGCGGCTTTGTTCTTGTATTGATTAACATTGGCTATAATGAATGCCTCGATTACTGTATAAGTGAGAAATCATATTTACGTGTAGAGATGTAATAAAGCTAGCATAGGGTAGGCTGTTGATTACCCTATGCTAGCTTGAAGGCATGATTTGTATGTTGAAAGGAGAAGAAGAACTATGACAATGACTTTGAAGCTTAGCGACGCCCTCTACGGTGAATTTGAGGTGGATGGTGTCTTATTAGAACTTATTTGCAGTGAGCCATTTCAACGATTAAAAGGTATTTATCAAGGTGGAGCTAGCTATCTTGTAAATGCAAATTGGGACAATACGCGGTATGACCATTCAATTGGCACGATGATGCTTGTGAACAAACTTGGAGGTTCATTGGAAGAGCAAGTGGCCGCTTTATTACATGATGTTTCACATACGGCATTTTCCCATGTTATTGATTATGTCTTAGGGCATAAAGAAGAGAATTATCATGAAACGATTTATGAACAGATAGTTGCCAGGTCATCCATTCCTAATATATTGGCGAAGGCTGGGTTGGACTGGAAGAGCATCTTGCTTGATGAGAGCCAATGGACTTTATTGGAACAATCAGCTCCACAATTATGCGCGGATCGTGTTGATTATACATTGCGTGATTTATACGCCTATGGTCATATAACACTACAGGAAGCACATTTCTTTTTAGAACAACTTGTGGTTTTAGACGGAAAAATGGTTTGCAGCGATCAATCAGCGGCGGAGTGGTTTGTGAGTACGTATTATAAAGAAGTCATTGGGCTTTTTATGGACCCGCTTAATATGTTTGGAAATGATCAGCTTGCCAAAACATTAAGGGTTGCTTTACAAAAAGATGTGTTGTCTATAGAAGATTTTTTGAAAGAAGATGAAGCTGTTATTCGCTTGTTAAAGGATTCTGGAGATAGCAGCATAAAAGCTATGCTGCATACGCTTTTTAACAGCAAAGTAGAGAAGGGAACCCGGTCTTGTTATGACGTCCATCAAACAACGAAACAGCGCCTGATTGACCCACTTGTTATCGTTTGTGATCAACTTGTTCCCGTATCTAATTTGTCGACTAGTGTTAAGGTGCTGACAAAACAAGCGAAGCAAACAATAGAAAGAGGCGTATATATAAAAATTTGCTCCCAGTGATGAGCGAATCAAATACCAGTTGATAACTTAAATAAACACTTCGCTGCTTCTAGATTAAACAGTGAAGTGTTTATTTTTATCATTTGAGAATTTTTAAAGCAACAAAAATTATTTCAAAACGACAATCACAACAGTGGGTTTATAAAAAGATTAGTTAAATGTCCGATAAAGTAATGGTTTTTTTCATCATTCGAGTCGCTTTACTATAATAAATCAAGTATACTGAGAAATGTTTCCTAAAAATAATCTGTTCAGAAAAAACATTGAAGTTGTTTTTACTACATAAAGTTTCTTTAATTGAAAGTGTAACAGCTATGAACAGCAAACAGAGTTAGGATACAATAATTACATGTATGAAATTTCAATAGAGGATACAGAAGGAGAATGAGTGTGAACTTAGCAAAATTCCCTAGAAAGAAATATACAGAATCATATACGCCAATTGAAAAATTAAATCATTTTTCTGAAGTGCTTGGCGGGCCTTCTATTTATTTTAAAAGAGATGATTTACTTGGTTTAACGGCGGGTGGAAATAAAACGAGAAAATTAGAGTTTCTTGTGGCAGATGCACAGGCAAAAGGAGCAGATACGTTAATTACTGCCGGTGGTATTCAGTCCAATCATTGTCGTTTAACATTAGCGGCTGCGGTAAAAGAGAAAATGAAATGTATTCTTGTCTTAGAAGAAGGAATTGAACCAGAAGAAAAACCAGATTTTAATGGGAATTACTTCTTATATCATTTATTAGGTGCGGAAAATGTAATTGTTGTGCCAAACGGAACGGATCTTATGGAAGAGATGCACAAAGTAGCGAAAGAAGTAACCGAAAAAGGAGATACACCATACGTCATTCCAGTTGGAGGGTCCAATCCTACCGGTGCAATGGGGTACGTTGCGTGTGCACAAGAAATTATGGCTCAATCATTTGAGCAAGGAATTGATTTTAGTGCAGTTGTTTGTGTAAGTGGTAGCGGAGGAATGCATGCTGGTTTGATTACTGGATTTTATGGAAATCAAACGGGGATACCGGTAATCGGAATCAATGTGAGCCGCGGAAAAGATGAACAAGAAGAAAAAGTATGTAAGCTTGTGCAAGAAACGTCAGCACACGTTGGGATTTCAAACTTTATTCTTCGTGAGGCAGTGACATGTTTTGATGAATATGTTGGGCCAGGTTATGCATTACCAACACCTGAAATGATAGAAGCTGTTCAGCTTTTAGCGAAAACAGAAGGGATTTTACTTGATCCAGTCTATACAGGAAAAGCAGTAGCTGGACTAATAGACTTAATCAGAAAAGGTACATTTAAGAAAGAAGATAATATTTTATTTGTACACTCAGGTGGTTCACCGGCATTATATGCGAATACTTCTCTATTTTCCTAATATGCAAGAAACTCAGCACCAAAATTGAAGTACACCTCCAATTGTTAGACACAAATAACAATTGGAGGTGTACTTTCTTTTATTATAATAACAAATTTTGCTGCCTCTAGCGAAAAAGCTTTACGAAAAAATGCAATTTTAATGCCAATGTACCAATTAATTCTATTGTTTGCCTTTTTCGTCGGATTTGCAGCTATTTTACAGACACCAGGGTTAAAAGGGAGCGATATCGATCTTATTTTGTTACAGCTTTCTAAACAAGCTTTTGATCCATGGTTTGTCGGGTTAATCGGTGGAGCCGGCGTGTTAGCCGCTTTAGTACCAAGTTCTTTGCTGTTAATGGCAATATCAACATTACTTGCTAAAAATATATATCAAGTATTCACTCCATCTGCAACAGAAAGTCAGATTGCAAAACTAGTAAAATACTTGGTTCCCTTTATTTCTCTTGTAGGGATTTATTTGACCTTTAAGGGTGGAAGCACTCTCTTTAGTCTCGCTTTAATCGCTTATAATTTTATCACACAACTTGCTCCCGCATTTTTCGCCAGTTTGATGAGAAAGAACTTTGTGACTAAACAAGGAGCATTTGCCGGTATTATAACAGGGGGACTATTAGTCTCTATAATGGATTTAGGGAACATAAAAATTGGCCAAATGTTTCCTTATCTTCCTCAAGTAATCAAAGACTTGAATCAAGGAATTATCGCTCTAATTGTTAATATTGTAGTCTTAGTGATTGTCAGTTTGATGACAAGAAATATTACTTATGCTAATCAGGATACCGATGTTTTGGAAACAACAGTAATAGAGAGTAAGGTCTGATGCAAAAAACTCTAACAGCTAATCCAACATGACTACACGAACACTGATTATATGAATACAAAAGAAGATCTTCTTCAGTAATCTGGGGGAATCTTTTTTTATGTTCATAAATACAAGTGCTACTGACAAGTGTAGTAAAAGGTATGATGAAGGAAGGGGCTTTTGGGAATATTCGTATAGTGAAGACAGACAAAGGGGTTATGTTACAAAAGTGAACTCCTTTTTCCATATGAGAGACTTATTAGTGGGGCACATAAGAAGAGCACTACATCAACATTAGGATTTTTGTATGTGATTCAAATGAAAGAGGAAAAGGGTAATGTATTTGATGTATTTGTCTTGCATCAACTAGCAACAGACTTTGAGCAGTTACTAAAGGTACGGAAACAAAAGAACATTCTTTTAGATATTATGTTTTGCTCGAGAAAACAACTAAAGGGTATGTATTAGTTAGATACAATCTGTCGTAATGACTGTGAGAGGGTAAAGTGTGGTATTTGTTTGATGGAAAAATAATTTCTAATTAGCATGGGTGAAGCACTTTACTAAAATTTGTAATTTATCTTCCAGTTTTATTGGGCAACGACCTTCACCTTTTGAAGTAAGAGATGAATTGTAGTTGGCATAAACTAAAAGTTTGGTTTCAAACAGCTTGTACATATAGAAGGGGTGATAAGTGATGAGTAGTTCAAGGTTTTAAAAATTGAAGAGATAGCAGAAGTTCAAGATTGTCTTATCGTATTTGGGAGTTGGAATTCGTTAAGCATATTAAATGTATTTCGTGATTGTTTCTGGTAAATTTAAATAAACTGTACATAAGGAAGGAAACGATAGAGTGAATAGAACAATAGGTTTAAAACAATTTGAATTAACACGTGGGGCATTAGTTAAATTTATGGAGACATTGGATGATAAAACTGCCGATAAGCAGCCGGAGGGCTTCAACAATACAATTCGTTGGCATATTGGCCACGTGTTAACTGCAGCAGAGACTTTTATGTTTGGAAAAGAGTTTAAGCATTTGCCAAGTGAATATCCAGGTTTGTTTGGATATGGCACAAGACCATCTGAATGGGGAACAGAAGGACCTTCATTAGAAGTGTTAATTTCACAATTACAAGAACAAGCACAGCGTATTAATGGAATTCCAGCAGAAGCATTTGAAAAGAAGCTTTCAGAGCCATTCTTAGGATTGGAAACGGTAGGTGAGCTTTACGGTATGATGTTGTACCATGAAGCTGATCATATTGGTCAAATGAAGGCGATGAAACGTATTATAGAAGTAGAAAAGTAACGAAGAGAAAGCCTGTACAGTGTACAGGCTTTTTTAAGTAAAAGAAAAAGGTCACCTATTGCAGTAGGTGATTGAAATTTAAATGGCTTTATAAATTTTGAAATTTATATACGCTTTAATTTGATATTTGAGTTTGGTAAATAAAATAATTTTTCTATGTCTTACAATCATGTAGCGTAATCCAAAAATTGAAACCCAATAGGGTTTATTTGGTATGCAAATCTTTAAAGAACTTACACTAGATCTTTAGAAAAAGAAAAAATCTCACATGAAATTAAACTTATATAAGCTTAGCTTGATGAGCATGGGGTTGTAATAAGAGACAGTGTATATTTCCTAGTTGAATGTTTGTTTGAGTCATCGTATCAGTTCACCTCTATAAATGAATAAACGGGGAATGAATACCCCACTGATGAAAGCCACACCTTATCTCTCCGTCTCAAAAAACTCGAACCATTCTCCATCAGGACCAGAGAAGAAAATGTAACGCGTTCCATCAGGTAGTGTTTCAATTTCTTCACTTAATAAAAAAGTGACCCCTAATTTTTTCAGCCTTTCAATTTCATCTTCTAATGAATCCACTTTAAAGCAAATATGATGTACTTTTCCTTCAGCCGGAAGAGAAGGGTTATAGCCTTCAATTAATTCAAGAATTGTTTCTTGTGATTCTTCTAACTGGCATGATCAATTCCTTCTTTCCATAAAGTGAAACTTTAATCAGTGGGGGGCTTCATCCCCCACTGATTATTAGTTGAACCAATCGGGCCTTTACGGGCAGTTTATCTCCCACCTAACTTCTTTGCTTACACCGAATTTTGAGGTGGGAGTATTACTGCCCGTTAGTGCGGGATAAATTTAATATGTATCATAATATTGAAAATTAAGAAAATAAGCAAGATATAAATCTTGCTTATTTTCTCGCGTTCTATGATATAGTGAGAAAGTATGTTTGGAGAGAAGGAAGGAGATTATAATATGAACACAACTTCGCAAACTCCTTCATTAACGGAAACAATGAAAGAGTGGCATCAAGCTTTAGCATATGAAATTAAACATTGGAAAACGATAGGCGGCAGCAAATTATCTATTATAAATGGTCGTTTTTTATATACAGATTATGAGAGTACGGTTTATGTATTTCAGCTTATTTCGGAAGTGAGCTTACCAGATGGTACACCGATTCGAATTGAATTTGATGGTGAGGAAGCAACCGGAGAAGTGCTTTCTGTACATGGATTAGAAATCGAACTGAAATTAAATGATTATATACAAGGCGAAATAAGAGAAGCGATTTTATATAGTGAACCATGGCAGTTGTTAGAGCAATTACAAGAACGGTTGAAAGAAATACGAAAAGATAAGCAAAAGCGTCAGCGGGTAAAACGTCTTTTAGATGGAAAGAGTACGCCAAAGCATATTGAAAAGGTGAAAAACCCGAAGAATGAATTTGCGTATCGTTCTTTTTACAATCCGACGACATATGTTTGGGGGCCACCCGGAACGGGGAAGTCATATAATTTATCACGTATTATTTCGGCGCATTATCAAAAAGGAAAGTCAGTACTTGTACTCGCGCATAGTAATGCGGCAGTCGATGTATTAATGAGTGAAGTGACAAAGCAAATCGAAAAGAAAGAAAAGTGGACGCCAGGAGAAATCGTCCGGTATGGATTTAGTCAACATGAACATATACGGAATCACGATACGTTGCTTGCTTCTAGATTAGTGGAAACGACGAATGGATCATGGGGAGAAGAAAAGCTTTATTTAGAAGAAATGCGCCAAGATCTTCGTCAAAAAATCTTATCTTATAAGGCGACTGCTTCTGATAAGAAACGTATGCAAGAAATTGAAGGCGATCTCAGAAAGCAAAGAGCGAAGATTAAAGAAGTAGAAAGAGAATATATTGAAAATGCACAAGTAATTGGTGCAACGCTATCCAAATGCGCGATTGATTCTCTTGTTTATGAACGGACATTTGATTTAATTGTTGTGGATGAAGTAAGTATGGCATATGTGCCACAAATCGCATTAGCTGCTTCTCTTGGTAAAAGAATTGTCGTTTGTGGTGACTTTTTACAGTTGCCTCCAATTGCGATGGCAAATCATGAACTTGTTAGAAAGTGGCTTGGGGAAGATATGTTTTATCATGCGGGAATTGTGCAATCGGTAAATAGTTATGAAGCGCATCCGAACTTATTTATGCTAGAGGAACAACGACGTATGCATGCAGATATATCTAAATTTACAAACTCATTTATTTATAAAAATAGAGTGTTCGATCATCCTTCTGTTTCAGCGAGGGAAGAATTAGCGAAATTACAGCCATTTGCGAACGAAGCGCTAGCTTTGTTTGATACAAGTTTGATGGGAGCCTATTCTTTAAAAGATGCGGCTTCTGGTTCGCGTTTTAATATGATGTCTGGATTACTCGCGATGCAGATGATTTTAATTGGATTGTTAGATGGTGTTCAATCGATTGGAGTGGTAACGCCATATCGCGCGCAGTCCCGTTTCTTATCAACATGTATAAGAGAAATATTGCAAAAAACAAAGTATCGAAATGCACCTGTTCTCGCAGCGACGGTGCATAAATTTCAAGGGTCCGAACGAGATATGATGATATTTGATACAGTAGATAGTTATCCGCAAGAACGTCCCGGCGTGTTATTTTTTGATCATAAAAACCATCGTCTTGTCAACGTTGCGGTAACGAGGGCGAGAGGGAAATTTATTCAGTTATCGGATTGCCAGTACATGCGGAAAAATCTTTCGAAAAAGCAAGCGTTATCTCACTTAACTTCTCACATAGAAAGACACGGGAATGTATATGATCACAGGGCATCACGTCCGTTGTTAGAAAGAAAAATTACAAAACGTTTGCGCTGGTTTATGCAAATGAATTTGGAAGAGACGAAAGCACTATTAAAAGATATTCTATCAGCAAAACAAAAAATTATTATGTCGCTTCCAAGTACAAGACAAGTAGATAAAAGAGTATGGCAGGCATTAATGCGTACAACAGCACAGGTAACAATATATAGCGATGGACCAATTCCGCTAAAAAATGTAAGAGTACAAAGGCAAAATAAATCACTCCCATTTGTATGTATTGATGATGAAATCTTTTGGGTAGGTGCTCCGTTAACGTCGCAAATGATGTTTGAAGGAAGTCCAGAATTCCCTTATATATGTATAAGACTACAGGCGCCTGAAACGATTGGCGTTTTAAAAGGGTTTTTAGATATTCGGTAAAATCAGATCGGAATTCCTTGACATTTAGTCGGAATAAAACTAGAATGAAAATAATTTAATATAATTTTATGAAAACAAAAACGATTTTCTTATCAAGAGAGGTAGAGGGACTGGCCCTATGAAGCCTCGGCAGCGGATTCAATATGAATACTGTGCCAATTCCAGCAAGTGAAAGACTTGAAAGATAAGAAAGAAGGCATTTTTGAATCTGTATTTTTTAAAGCCTCTTTCTATCTTTTAGAGAGAGGCTTTTTTATATGTAAATTTAAAGGAGGAATAGGAAAATGACAACAAAACAAGTAACGTCACACCGAAATATCATTACTGAAAGCATAGAAACAAATAAAGAGAAGTATGTAAAAACAAGTCATGATATTCATACGAATCCTGAAATTGGTAATCAAGAATTTTTTGCATCTAGAACATTAAGTTTACTTTTAGGGAGTGCAGGATTTCAGCTTCAACACAATATAGCAGGACATGAAACAGGCTTTATCGCACGGAAAAGCTCAGGGAAACAAGGGCCTACAATTGCCTTTTTAGCGGAGTATGACGCTTTGCCTGGATTAGGTCATGCGTGTGGTCATAATTTAATTGGCACAATAAGTGTTGCGGCAGCCATTGCATTATCAGAAACAATTGAGGAAATTGGCGGCGAAATCGTTGTATTTGGAACACCAGCAGAAGAAGGTGGTCCAAATGGAAGTGCAAAAGCAAGTTATGTGAAGGCCGGTTTATTTAACAATATTGATGCAGCACTTATGATTCACCCGAGCGGAAAAACAGCAACAACAAGTCCGTCACTTGCGGTTGATCCACTTGATTTTCATTTTTATGGAAAGGCTGCACATGCGGCAGCGTCACCAGAGGAAGGAATTAATGCCTTAGATGCGATTATTCAGCTTTACAATGGGATTAATGCACTTCGCCAACAACTTCCAGCAGATGTGAAAATTCATGGTGTCATTACTGAAGGTGGAAAGGCACCGAATATTATTCCAGATTACGCAGCAGCTCGCTTTTTCATTCGCGCAGCAACACGCATTAGATGTGCTGAAGTGACAGAAAAAGTACGAAACATTGCGCAAGGTGCAGCGCTGGCTACAGGAACAACAGTAAAAATCAATCAGTTCCAAAATGAAATTGATGAATTATTAGTGACAAAAACATTTAATGAAGTGATTGCTGAGGAATTAGAAAACCTCGGTGAAGATGTAAGTCGTAAAGAAAGACTTGGAATCGGTTCAACAGATGCAGGGAATGTGAGTCAAGTCGTACCAACGATTCACCCTTATATCAAAATTGGTCCAGATGATTTAATTGCTCATACGAATGAATTTAGAGAAGCAGCTCGTTCAGAACTTGGAGACAAAGCATTAATTACATCCGCAAAAGCATTAGCATATGCAGCATACAGATTAATTACTGAAGAAGGAACGCTTGCTCAAATTAAGGAAGAATTTAAAGAGGCGCAGCGAAATCAGTGATGTAGAAATATAATTGGTTAGACCTTGGTATTGAAAAAATGATAGTGAAAGGAGCCTGCTGTTTATTTAGTAGGCTCCTTATTTTTAGTTTCACTTCATCCTCTTATTTGACAAATATAATTAGATGTCAGAGTAAAGATAATAAATTATCGCTTATAAAGAAGTTTATTAATAGAAAGAGTAGGTGCTTGGATACAGTTATAATCTGTGAAAAATAGGATGACTAAATACTAGTATTAGATTTTAAAATTTCTCAATTAAAGTATTTAAAGCTTTAGATTTTATTCTCTCATATTCCATGGCTTCGGCAAGTTCATTAGGAAGAAGAGGGGATTTTCTAACATATCTTTCACGAATTACATCGTAAAGTTCATATGGAAATAGCATATCGATAAACATGATCTTTTTTTGTTCAGCTGTTAGAGGGGAAATTGATTCGTAAGCGTTAATCATAATATTAAATTGATCCTCATTCCAAACCCCCGTTGTATCCAATAAAGGGATAATCATTTTACGCAAATCACGAATTGGAAGATCAAAAGAAACGGTATCTAAATCAATTACCCAAATTTGATTGTTTGGATCAAGGAGAGAATTTCCTGTACCGTAATCTTGATGGCACAGGTTAGGATTTGTTTGTAATTGATTTGTCCAGGCTGTATATTCAGAATCTAATAGTCGCTGAAGTGTTTGTTTTGCTTCTAGAATAAAAGGGTCAATTTCAGCTAAGTACAATTGTGAAAATGGATCATCCTTAGTACTTGCAGCTAAGTTTTTCCAAATATCCATTTGTTGATATCTCTTAATATAATGGTTTGGCCAGCGTCCAAGTTTTGTGAAAATAGGCACTCCTGGTGGCGGCTTATAACCAATAGACGCAAGATGAAAGTCAGCTAACCCCTTCATAATCATTTCAAGGTCTTCTTGCATAGTAAGTTCGAAAGGTCTTCCCTCAATCCATTCGTATCCGACAAATAAAAATGGACCATGTTTTGTGTATAACTGATTATTTTTGTTAGGAATAATACTTGGAACACGCATTCCTTTTTTTGCAAGATAATCTTGTGCATGAATAGAAAATAACGCTTTCTTTTCTGGGCGATGAATTCTTTTTAAGCACATAGGTCCATCTGGTGTATGAATTTTCCATACTAATGCAAGTTGTCCCCCCTGTATTAATTCAATGGCATTTACAGTAATATCCCAATCTTGAATCATTGTTTCAGCTAACGTTAGTAATTTGCTCTCCTCTTCAGGCGATAATATATATTCTGTTTCTTCTGTGTGTTTTTCCACATATGTCACCATCCTTTATACATTCTCTTATTACTTTATGGTACAAGACAATTGGTTGTTCTAGCCATTCGCCTTTAAGGATAAAAAGTAGAGCTTTTACCTATTTTGTGTTTGGTATTTGGAAAAGGGTGCTCGATTACTCACAACGGTAGGAGCTTTTTCGTAACATATGTTGAAGAGGGTTGTATTCTTTGTGAAATGGAGGGATTATCGTATGAAAATTGCAATCATATCTACTGAAAAACTACCTGTACCAGCAATACGAGGAGGAGCTATTCAAATTTATATGGATTCCGTTGCTTCTATTATTGCTTCAAAAGGAAAAGATGTGACAATTATTTCGATACATGATCCGGATTTGAAAGATTTTGAAAAAAGAGAAGGTGTTCGGTATATACGTTTTTCAGAAGATGAGTATGTTCCTCGTATTGTTGAACATATAAGCAAGGAAAATTATGATGTAGTTCATTTATGTAATCGTCCAAACTGGATAAAAGTTTTATACGATGCTGCACCAAAAACAAAATTTGTATTAAGTGTGCATAATGAGATGTTTGCATATGAAAAGATAAGTGATGAGGAAGGGGAGGCATGTCTTTCAGTCGTTTCAAAAATTGTAACAGTAAGTGATTATATTGGTCAGACAATTACTTCTCGTTTCCCAGCAGCGAAAAATAAGACAAAGACAGTATATTCGGGTGTAGATTTAGATCAATATACTCCTGCTTGGACAGCGAGGGGGAAAGAAGTAAGAAGAGATGTTCAAAAAGAGTTGAATTTACAGAATAAAAAAGTAGTTTTATTTGTTGGTCGATTGAGTAAAGTAAAGGGGCCTCATTTATTGCTACAAGCACTTCCCAAAATTATTGAACAGCACCCAGATATTATGATGGTTTTTATTGGGTCAAAATGGTTTGGGGATGATAACTTAAATAATTATGTGAAGCATTTGTATACATTAGGAGCGATGTATAAAGAACATGTAACTTTTATTAAATTCGTAAAGCCAAAGGATATACCGACTCTCTATGCGATGTCAGATCTTTTCGTTTGTTCTTCACAGTGGCAAGAGCCGCTAGCTAGGGTGCATTATGAAGCGATGGCTGCAGGTTTACCTATTATTACAAGTAACCGGGGTGGTAACCCAGAAGTAATCGTTGAAGGGAAAAATGGTAATATTGTGCATGACTTCGAGAATCCTGATGCATATGCTGAAAAGATTATTAATCTACTAAATAATAAAAGCAAGTGTGAACAAATGGGAAGAAATGGACGATTAACAGTTGAGAAGGATTTTAGTTGGAACCGTGTTGCTATGAATTTACTTGGAGTATATGAAGAAGTATCTAGAAAGAAGTAAGAGAGGATGAGGGGAATTGGGCGAGGAAACTAGATTAGACTACGAGCATTTAGAGAAAGTGCTTCAATTTTATCCATTTGAGCTGAATAATATTACGTTACAATCAAGCAGAAGTGGAAGAACAATTTGGGAAGTAGAAACAAATGAAGGAGTAAAAATATTAAAACAAGCACACATGAATCCAAAAAGAATGTTATTTGTTGCAGGAGCACATCTACACCTTTTAAACAATGGTTTGCCAATTACAAAGCTTCATAAGACGAAGAGAGGGGCTTTCTGTATTGGGGCTGGTGAATATTCATATGTACTATATGATAAACATCAAGGAAAGGAAATCATTTATTATAGTAAAGAACAACTAGAAAAGGTGCTTATATATGCAGGGCAATTTCAACGAGCATCTGAGGGGTATATTTCAGAACCAGAAAGCAAAATACGAAGTCGGTTAGGAAAGTGGCATAAGTTGTATAGATGGAAATTACAAGAATTAGAAGGTAATAAGAAGATTGCTCTTTCTTTTCAAAATGATCCATTTTCAGTCATGTTTTTAGAGTATGCGGATAAGATGTTAGCGCGTGGGAAGAAAGCATTACAAGAAATTGATGAGCCATACTATAGCCAATGGACAAAGGAAGTTATCGCATCAAAAGGTTTTTGTCAACAAGATTTTACTTTAGCGAGATTTACAGAAATGGAAGACACTGTTTTTATGAAGGAGTTACATTCTATTACTAATGATTTACCAGTTCGAGATTTACGTATTATTTTAAATAAAGTAATGAAAAAAATGTCAGTATGGGATACTGATTTTGCTGTTCATATGTTAAAAGCATATGATTCTGAGAATCCATTGTCGCAAGAACAATATCGCATTCTTTGGACAGAGTTATCATTCCCGCATTCATTTTGTGCGATTGCTCATAAATATTACTTGGCTCAGAAAAGATCTTGGTCTGATGAAAAATATATTTGGGCATTACAAAATATTATTGCTTTGGAGGAGTCAAAAGAGGAATTTCTACAAAATTTTTCTGATGTTTTTCATGCAATCAAAAGTGGAAACGGAGGGGAATAAAATGAACCATAAACAGGAGAAAATGGTTATCCCACTTCTGGACCTAGACAAATTTATTTTTTCTCCACCAGGTCCAATGGGATGGGCTCTTTCAGAATATGAACAAACGATGAATAAACCTCAAGATATTGTTTTAAATGAACTATCTGTAGTAGAAAATTTAGCAGCTGTTAAACAAGAAGAATTGGTTGAATTACCAACAATTAAATTTCTTGATTCAAAAGAGGAGGAATATAATCAAGAAATTGCAACAAGTGAGGAGTTGATAGAGGCGGTAAATGAAGAAGTAAATACTGAGATAAATGAAGAAGTAACGGATGAAATAATTGAATTGGAAGAGAATGAGGAGTTAGTTTCGCTTGAACAGGAAAAACCAAAACTAAAAATCAAGATTATTGCACCTGATCAACCGGTAGCTCCAAGGCTAATAGATGGTAGTAATGCCGAGGTAAATGAAAAAGTAAGTAATGAGGTAAACGGTGAAGTAACGGATGGAATAATTGAGTTGGAAGAGAAAGAAGAGTTAGTTCCGCTTGAACAGGAAAAACCGAAACTAAAAATCAAGATCATTGCGCCTGATCAACCAGTAGCTCCAAAGCTAATGGCAGGTGTTGAAATTTCCAAAAAGAAAAAGAAGTAAAGAGAAAAAGTCCGCAAGTATATCAATCTTTTTATATCTGTTTAACATACTATATTTATGAAACTATAGTGAAGGAGGTTTATCAATGTCTGAAGTGAAAAAAGCAGAAATAAAGTTGAATTTTGAAAAAGGTTTTAACTTTGATTCAGGAAATGATTTAGAGGAAGCTTTAAGAGTGATAATTGATGCAATTCAATCTGGATCACACGATGGTATAGAAGTCGAATTTCAGTATGTAGATGAGTCAGAGGTGAATTTCACTAACGAAGAAGGCGAAGAAGAAGAAGACGGAGAAGACGAAGATGAAGAAGAAGATGGCGATGAAGAAGAAGAAGATGGCGATGACGACGAAGAAGACGAAGACGAAGAAGATGAAGAATAAAATAATCCCCCCTTATTAGGGGGGATTATTTTATTGCAGATTATTTGAATGGAGTTTGAGAAGGAATAGTAGTTATTACAATTTTTCGTACATAGATTCTAGTCTATCAGCTGGGCTGGATATTGAAACTTGGATGATTTTCCTTCTAATTGCTAGAGAGGGCAGCTTTTCTGTACATAAATATGATACTTTCATAAGTTACTCTCCGTTGTAGAGCGGGTTTAAATAATGGATCTCCGTTTGTAACCCGTCAGCCAACGAAATGGAAGGGGAATATTGTAAGAGGGAAGCTGCTTTAGAAATATCCGCCCATGTGTGTTTAGGCTCTCCGGGTATTGCGTTGAGAAAATGTATTTTTGCTCTCTTACCAAGTTTTTTCTCTAGCAAGGAAATGACATCTAAAACGGATGCTCGTTCTTTTCCACCAATATTGATGATTTCACCTATTATATGATTTTGTGTTTCTAAAACAGCTATGGTACCGCGTATACAGTCATCGATATAAGTAAAATCACGTGTTTGAGTTCCGTCACCAAAAATAGTAAGAGGTTTATCTTCTAACATTTGTTTTATTAGTCTATGAAATGCCATATCAGGACGTTGGCGCGGTCCATATACTGTAAAATACCTTAGAATAACAATTGGTATATGGAAGTTTGTTTGATATATATGACATAGATGTTCTCCGCTTAACTTTGTCACACCATATGGTGATAAAGGGGTAGGAAACAAGTCTTCAGAAACTGATCCTGTTTTTTCACCATAAACAGAAGAAGTAGAGATATGAATAAATTTATTTAAATTTATATGCTTACAGGCTTCAAGTAAGCGCTGTGTAGCGAGAATGTTATTGGAAACATATGGATCGAAATCTTTCCCCCAACTTGTTCGTACACCGGGAATTGCAGCTAAATGATAGACAATATTTACATCTTGTAAAAGCTCAGATAAATCAGTAGTTAAAAGATCACTTTGTATAAATTGAAACCGTGGGTGATTTTTGAATTGTTGTATATTTTGATGCTTTGATGTAGCGGGAGTAGGACCGATGAAATGATCGATCCCAATTAAATTGTAGGATTCGTTTTTGAGTAATGCTTGACATAGATGGGAACCGATAAAACCGGCTGCGCCTGTAACAAGAATTTTCATGGACGACCAACTCCTATATATTGTAAACCATGTTTTTCTACTTCATTTTTTTCAATACAATTACGACCATCAACAATGGTACTTCCTCGCATCATTTTTTTCACTTGTTGCCAATCAAGTGTTTTAAATTCATTCCATTCTGTCGCAATGACTACACAATCAGAATTTATTATAGAAGATTCCAAGTGAGTATGCTCCGTGACATGCTTTTTTAGAGGAGAAGGAAGGTGGGCTTTTGGATCATAGGTATGAATTTCGTAACCAAGAGGAATTAATTTTTCAATCAGTGTAATAGCAAGCGAATAGCGTATATCGTCTGTAAGCGGTTTGAAGGAAATTCCTAAGACTGTAATTCGGTTTGAATTAGAGTCTTTAAATTTGTCCTTAATTTTTTCAATATAATAGTCTACTTGTGTGGAATTAATAGATTGAACAGCTTGTAAAATGAAAGGCTCGACTTGTTTGCTCTTCGCTGTATAGATTAATGAATTCAAATCTTTCGGGAAACAGGAGCCACCATATCCAATTCCAGCTTGGAGAAAATGAGGGTTAATTCGGAAATCGTACCCGATTCCTTTTGCTACTTCAGTAATATCAATTTGATATGCGTCGCAAATTCTAGCAATTTCATTGATAAAAGATATTTTTGTGGCTAAGAAAGCATTGGAAGTATATTTAATCATTTCCGCACTATTTAAAGTTGTATGAAAGAATGGAGCTTTTATATCTTTATACATTTCTTGCATAATTTTAAGCGATTTTGTATCGTCTTTTTGTGTACCTACCACTGTTCTATCTGGAAAGAGCATATCATGAACAGCGGATCCTTCTCGAAGAAATTCGGGATTAGAAACAATATTAAAAAGTGAAGCGTCTATCCCTTTTTTTATGAGCATTTCACTTATGAGTTGATTTGTACCAGGTGGAACTGTACTTTTTGTGATAATCGTTTTATATGATTTTATGTTTTGAGCTATTACATCGATAACAGAATAAATGTATTGTAAATCCGTTTTTCCATTGGGGGCGGAAGGAGTTCCAACAGCAATCATAATAACAGGTGTTTGATTAATAACTTGACCAACATCACTACAAAATTTTAAACGATTTCTATTTTTATATAGAAGCTCTTTTAAATCCGGTTCGTAAATAGGAAGGTCACCTTTTTGAAGAATATCAATTTTACTTTGGTCTTTATCAACACAAACAACATGATGTCCTAAATTTGCTAATACTGCTGCTGAGGTTAGTCCAACATAGCCAGAACCTATTATACATATGTCCATAATAAGGCACTCACCTTTCTGAAAATTTGTACCTGCTTTTATATTATATTGATGGACAAGTCTGACTTGTGCCATATCAAAAGCCCTATTCATACGATAAACGATAGGGATGGATAAGTTAAATGCCTTTTTTTGATAGATTGATGAGCGGGTAACGAATTACTGAATATACTATTGGAAATAGGATGAAGGAGCGAGGATCGTGATAAAAAAAGCAATAATTCCAGCTGCTGGTTATGGAACGCGTAGCCTACCTATTACAAAAGTAGTTCCAAAAGAGATGTTTCCGATAGGAAATAAACCTGCGATTCATTATATTGTAGAAGAAGCTGTAAATTCTGGAGTTGAACAAATATTAATTGTTCTTTCAAGAACAAAGAATTTAATAGTTGATTATTTTGATTATTCATTAGAATTGGAAGCGTTTTTAAAAAGAGAGGATAAATCACATTTATTAAATGAATTTTCTATTCCGGATATTCAAATTCATTATACGAGGCAACCGTATGCAAGGGGACTGGGTGAAGCAATAAAACTAACGGAAACATTTATAGGAAATGATCCTTTTGCTGTACTTTTACCAGATGATATCGTAATTTCGGATAAAGAACCAGCTTTAAATCAATTAATTAAGATATACCAAGAGACAAACAGTAGTGTAATAGGTATCCATACAGTACCGGACGAAGCTTTAGGAAAATATGGAATTGTAAAAGGGGATATAGTAAAAAAGGATTATATGCAAATTACAGATATTGTTGAAAAACCGAAAGTAAATCCCCCATCTAATTTTGCAGTGATTGGTCGGTATGTTTTTACACCAGATATTTTTCCGTTGTTAAAAAACATAAAGCCTGGAGTCGGAGGAGAGTATCAACTCACTGACGCGATCCATTCTTTACTTACAATGAAAAACGTGTATGGGAAAATCATTGATGGAAACAGATATGATATTGGACAAGAAGATGAATATATTCAACTTCTTAATCTTATCTATAAACAAAATAAAGGAAGTAAGAATTAAAGGGTGGCAATGTTTTCTCATGCATGTGAGTAGTCTAATAAATGTTTATTAAACTACTCACATGCATTGTTGTAGATTTTGAATCAATTACTTATGTAGATCGCATAGAAGGATTAGCGTGGCTTATAAAGTGGTATTCTCGGACGAAAGGAATATCCTCACATGAAGTTTGTCCTAAAGTTGCTCAAGCATTTTTGCAGGGATATGATGCAGGTGATTTTTTAGATTCGACTGATTACGAAAGACTGTCCTCGTTATTATGGTTGTCTGGTTGCTTGAATTGGAATTTTGTTAAGAAGACATTTGAAATTTTAGAAGGAGAAAATTGTGAAAGGTTACTTGAAGAACATCTAGAATTTTTTTAAGTTACGAGGAGAAAAATTATATTCCTTATTAAAGGTAAATTGATTATTTCTTTTTTATTGAAATAAAGAGTCGAGGTACGAAAAAGGAGGAAGAAACATTGTATCAAAATACTCTTGAAGGTTATCAAATTAGAACTGCACATGGCGAGGAAAGTATTCTCATTATCCATATGCTAAAAGAAGTTGCACAGTGGTTAAAAGAGAAAGAAATCGACCAGTGGCAGTATCTCTTAGCAGGTGGAGATGACGAAGAAATCATTCAAGCTATAAACAATAAAAACACTTACATCATTTTAAAAGAGAATGAAATAATAGGCACTTTTACACTGTCTTCCATACAAAGTGAATGGGATCGCCATATTTTTGGTGAAGATGCTCTTTCTGATTCACTATATTTACATAGACTAGCGATTATCCCTAAGTGTATGAAAAATAGAATAGGCGAAGGGGCTTTGATGTGGATTCAAGATAATATGAATACTGACAAAACGTTCTTAAAGTTAGATTGTGTTGCAAATAATACGAAACTAAACAACTTCTACAAAAATAATGGTTTTGAGCATATTGGCGTGGTAGATGGTCATAATAAGTATCGAAAAAGGATGGGAAAATAGCTCCCATCCTTTTTCGGATAGTTGGTTTACACTTACATCTTACAGTTGTTATTTAATATATACAGAAAAAAGAGGAGTACGAACTATTTATACAGAATATTTAGATAACTGGAGGTGTAGAGGAATTGGGTCAAATTGAATTAGAAAACAAAATCGTAAAAACAGGGCAGGAGAAACAAATCATTCTTCGTTTTATCCTTGCTAGTTTGATTGGTATCTTTATGTTTTTTGTTCCTGTTACAATCAATGGTACGTCATCAATCATGATTGACCACATTGTATCTTGGATTCGAGCAGTAGTTCCATCAGCTGTCCCATATTATGCTTTATTTGTCATGACAATTGGTGCAATATATCCGTTTTATACAAAGAAATGGAATGCGTCCATTGTAGATATGTGCTTTTCACTCTTAAAAGTAATTGGAGTCATATTTGGAGTATTGTACTGTTTTAAAATAGGACCAGCTTGGTTTTTTGCTCCTGATGTTGGACCGTTTCTTTATGAAAAACTAGTCGTGTCGGTAAGCTTACTTGTCCCAATTGGATCGGCATTTTTAGCATTATTAGTTGGCTATGGCCTATTAGAGTTTATCGGTACATTTTGTAGACCAATTATGAGGCCACTATGGAAAACACCGGGACGATCAGCAATTGATGCAGTTGCTTCTTTTGTTGGGAGTTATTCTTTGGCCTTGCTCATTACTAATCGTGTGTACAAAGAAGGAAAGTATACGACTAAAGAAGCAGCAATTATTGCGACAGGTTTTTCAACGGTTTCGGCAACATTTATGATCATCATTGCCAAAACATTAAACATTATGCACTTATGGAATTTATATTTTTGGACCACACTTATCGTAACATTCATTGTAACCGCTATCACTGTGAGAATCCCACCACTACGAACAAAACCAGATACATACATTACTAAAGAAGGTTTTCCAGAACCAGTCTATAAAGAGAAGAAGTTAGAACGTGCTTGGGAAGATGCATTAGAAGTATCGAAATCTGCGCCAAGTGTGATGAAAAATATTTTAATCAACCTAAAAGATGGATTCATTATGACGATGGGAATTTTGCCATCTATTATGTCAGTTGGATTAATCGGTATTTTACTAGCAAAGTATACGCCGGTATTTGATTGGATTAGTTATATTTTTTATCCATTTACATGGCTGCTGCAACTTCCAGAAGCCGAACTAGCCGCAAAAGCAGCATCAGTTGGAATTGCTGAGATGTTTTTACCATCATTACTTGTTGTGAGTGCGCCGCTTGTAACTAAGTTTGTCATTGCCGTTGTATCGGTATCATCTATTTTATTTTTTTCAGCGTCGATTCCATGTATTTTGTCTACAGATATTCCGTTAAAAGTTTCTGAACTTATTATTTTGTATGTGCAAAGAACAATTTTAACATTGGTGATTATTACGCCAATTGCATATGTGTTGCTTTAAGAGTGTAAAGGTCACTCTTATATTATTAAAGTGATTTCTTTTGGATTTCTAGTAAAAGAAATTTTGGGGTGCGAACCATTCACCATGTACAAGCTTTGGCATGTATACGGTTATTGAAATAAATAATGGGAGAGATAATATGGATTCTTTGTTGTTTGGAATGTTGGGAGGAATTATATTTAGTATCATTACGATCGGACTTCAAATTAAATTGAGATTGCAATCTATTGAAAATTTGTTAGAAAAAATTTTAGAGCACAAAAATAATAATTTGGAGAAAAGGGATTAAATATATTCTCTATATTTTACTTTGAGAGGTGAAAAAGGCTCACTTGCGTTATAAAGGGGAGTCTTTTTTTTCTGTATGATTGGATTTAAAGTGGTAGAAAATGATATTTTGAATATTTTGATATATACTGAGCGGCAAACTATAATATAGCTATATACATAGAAAAGGGGATTTTTTTATGGAAATAGTAAATGAAAGAGCAATGTTACGATTAATGGGTGCAAATGATGTAGAAAAATTGTTTTCAATTGTGGAAGGAAATAAGGAAATATGGACGTATTTAATATTTAAAATGGAAAGCTATCAAGATATGGAGCGATATGTTGAAACGGCAGTAAAACGTTATATAAGGGGAACGGATTTACCATTTGTTGTGATAGATCAAAAAACGAATGAAGTTGTAGGGAGTACACGTTTGTATAGTATTTCCAATGATAACAAAACGGTTGAACTTGGCCAAACTTGGTATCATCCGAGTGTACAACGAACAAGTATCAATACCGAATGTAAGTACATATTATTACAATATGCGTTTGAAGAATTGCAAATGCTGCGTGTGCAAATAAAGACAGATTTGCGCAATGAAAAAGCACAGCGCGCAATTGAAAGGCTTGGTGCGGTAAAAGAAGGTGTACTAAGAAATGAAAGAAAGTTGCCGAGTGGCTATGTCAGGGATGCGGTTGTATATAGCATCATTTCGAGTGAGTGGCCAGTTGTGAAAGAACAACTACTGAAAAAAATGGATTTGTATAAATAGGAGGTATACATGGTAAATATTGAAACAAAGAGACTGAAGATGATTCCCTTTACATTAGAGTTTGTTGAGGCAACGATAAAAGGAAGAGGAGAGCTGCAAGAAATCATACCATATAAAATATCTTTAGAATGGCCCATGCCTGATTATAAAGATATTTTATCGTGGATTGCGGAAGGTTTACGAAAAAATCCGGAGCAAAGTAAGTGGAGTGGCCTCATTATTCATAAGGAAGATAATGTGATTATTGGTGATATGGGTTGTAAAGGTGCACCTGATTCAATGGGTACAGTAGAGATTGGATATAGTATTGTGCCAGAATATCAAGGGAATGGCTATGCAACTGAAATGGCAAAAGCTTTCGTTGAATGGCTACAGCAGACTAATGAGGTGCAAATCATTAAAGCAGATTGTTTCAAGAGTAATATTGCCTCAAGTAAGGTTTTAGAAAAAACAGGATTCAAATGTGTACTGGAAGAACAGCATATGAAATATTGGATTATAAAATAGATAGAAAAAAGAGGTGCATTTCTATGAAAATAGAAAAATCCCTTCTTTTTTTCTTACAAAATGATTACTTCTTTTATATACTTTTGTTTCATCATTCCCTTCTGTGAAGAAATTCGTTACAATAGAGTTGCATAAGAAATTTTGTACATAAATCAAATTCATAAAATATGAACCACAAAAAATAGTAAATTAAAAATCCTCTATTTGAATGAAAACCCTTTATAGCACCAATCAATTGTTGAGAAAAGTGCCTTCTTTCAAATGAACTCAAATATAATGATTTAAAATAGATTATTTTTTAGAAGTATGGATAATGCACGGGGGCCAGTACAAATGAAACAAAATAAGAAAAGTAAAAAAAGAAGAGTCTTGCAGGTGTTCTTGCTCATGGTTAGTTCTATCATTCTATTTGTAAGTTATGCAGCTTACGATATTTGGAATTATCGCTTTAAAACGGACGAGGTAGATACAGATGCTGCTGTTGTACTAGGGGCGGCTTCTTGGAACGGAAAACCATCTCCTGTATTTCGTGAAAGAATCAATCATGCGATTTCTTTGTATAAGAATGGAAGTATTAAAAAAATTATTTTTACAGGTGGTACGAAATTTGAAGCAGAGCAGGAAGAAGCACGTACTGCGAAAGCGTATGCATTAAAGCATAATGTAAAGGATGAAGATATATTAATTGAAACACAGTCGCGTTTTACAGAAGATAATTTAAAGAATGCGAAACAGGTTGGAATTGATAATGGCTTACATACATACACGATTGTAAGTGATCCTCTTCATATGAAGCGAGCGATGAAAATAGCGAAGCATATTGGGATGGATGCATATGCATCACCAACGCCAACGTCAGCATATAAAACATTAGATACAGAAATTCCATTTTTCTTTAAAGAATTATGTTCTTATATTGGGTATGTCGCATCGTTACCTTTACGTATTTTGAAAGGTGATTAAAAAATAAAGAAAAGGATAGACAAAGGTAGAGTGGTTCTACGGAGTCTATCCTTTTTTATATAAAGATGGGTTAGGGTTTCTATATATTTACAAATTATTGAAAAATTTTAAAATAAAAACCTTGTATTTTCATCGGAATAGTGACACAATAGAGAGCATAATCAAATATAATCTTATCGAGAGAAGTGGAGGGAACGGCCCGATGAAACTTCAGCAACCTATTTGTAATAAAAAGGTGCTAATTCCGAGTAGATAAGAAGGAAAAGAAATGACAACCTTCTTTTATATGTAAGGTTGTTTTTTAATAGGAGGAGAAAGGATGAAGCGATTATTTTTTGCACTTGTAAGTATTGTATGTAGTTTATTTATCATTACTGGTTGTACGCAGACATCAGGGGGCGATCAAAAAGAGATTCGTTTAGGGTTTACACCTGGTCCATATAGCGATCAAGTGAAAAAAGCAGTACAACCGTATTTAGAAAAAAAGGGATATAAAATTAAAATTGTTGAGTTTAATTCACCAAACGAAACAAATCCAGCGTTAACGAATAAGGATATTGATGCAAATATATTTCAAAGTACTGCTTTTATGAAGTCTTACGCAAAAGAAAATAATGCGAAAATTTCAAGTATTATTCAAGTTCCATCAGCACCTCAAGGTGTATACTCTGAAAAACATAAATCATTAGATGATTTGAAAGATGGAATGAAGATTGGGGTACCAAATGATCCAGTTAATCTAGAACGAGCATTACGTATTTTAGAAGGGATTGGCTGGGTGAAATTAAAAGAAAATGTAAATATTTTAACAATCTCTGAAAAAGACATAACGTTTAAAAAGAAAGATTTCAAATTAGTGCCACTTGAATCACCACAAATACCAAGAGCTATGAAAGATTTAGATTACGGCATTATTAACGGAAACCTTGTCATTTCATCTGGACATAAGTTAAAAGAAGCATTGGAATTAGAAAAAACACCTCCGCAACATAGAATTATTGTTACGGTTCGTGATGAAGATAAAGAAAAACAATTTGCGAAAGACTTAATGGAAGCGTACCATTCACCAGAATTTAAAAAGATGATTCAATCTGAAGAACAATTTGAAGGATTTGTGCTTCCTGATTACTTAAAGTAAAGGAGATCTTGATATGACATTATCATTTATAGAAACAGAAGAACAAGTTCTCGTATTGGAGAAGATAAAGGCATTAATTCCGCAATTTGCAGGAAGGGAACATCAACTGAGTGAACTCGGATCTTTTCCTTTTGAAAATATTAAAGAGTTGCAGAATATCGGTTATACGAAGTTAACATTACCAAAAGATGTCGGAGGAAAGGCCATTTCATTGTATGATTTTGTTTTATTTCAAGAAAAGATTGCAGAGGGAGACGGGGCAACAGCTTTATCAATCGGTTGGCATCTTGGAATAGTGAAAGAACTTGCGGAAAATCGCTCATGGAAACCTGAGATGTTTACGTGGTTTTGTGAAGAAGTAAAAAAAGGCGCTCTTTTTAACCGGGCAGCAACTGAACCAAAGACAGGGAGCCCAACGCGGGGAGGAAAGCCAGAAACGCTCGCTGTCCAAAAAGGCGATAAGTGGATTATAAACGGAAGAAAGACTTTTACAACGATGGCACCTGTACTTGATTATTTCATCATCTCAGCGAGTATTGAAGGGCGAGATGAGATCGGAGAATTTGTAATCCCAAGACATGAAAAGGGTGTGTTAATTGAAGAGACTTGGGATAGTGTTGCGATGCGTGGAACCGCTAGCCATGATCTTGTACTGCAGAATGTTGAAATCCCAGATAAATTTTTTACAGATATAAAAGGTTCGAAGGCGAAACCAAAAGGAATTGGATGGTTACTTCATATACCAGCATGCTATTTAGGAATTGCACAGGCCGCAAGAAATTATGCGGTTGATTTTGCAAAATCATATCAACCGAATAGTTTAAACCATCCAATCAGTTTGCTTCCAAACGTTAGAAGATTAGTAGGCGAATTAGAACTCGAACTCTTGCAAGCTCGTACTTTTTTATACCAAGTTGCGAAAAAATATGGTGAGGCGGAAGATAAACAATCCCTGCAAGCAGAATTAGCAGCAGCGAAATATATTGCGACGAATGCGGCGATATCAATTGTTGATAAGGCAATGAGAATTGTGGGAGCAAAAAGTTTATCTGAAAAGAATCCACTGCACCGGTATTATTTAAATGTTCGCGCTGGTTTGCACAATCCACCAATGGATGATGTAACACTCTCATTACTAGCAGACGATGCTTATAAATCAATTGAAAAGGAGTGAGTGAACATGATAACGCTTCGTGATATCAATAAAACGTTTCAGACGAAAGAAGGTTTATTTCACGGTGTAAAATCAGTATCTTTGCAAATTGAAGAACATGATATATATGGAATTGCTGGCTTAAGTGGAGCGGGAAAGTCTACGTTATTACGTACAATGAATTTACTGGAAAAGCCGGATTCTGGTTCGGTGATTGTAAATGGTGAAGACTTAACAAAGCTATCAAAGAAAGAATTACGAGCAGCCAGACAGTCAATCGGGATGATTTTTCAACACTTTCATCTTCTTCATAATAAAAGTGTATCGGATAATATTGCTTTGCCATTAGAATTAAAATCCGTTTCAAAAGAAGAGAAAGAAAAACGTGTAAGTGAATGCTTGGAGATCGTTGGTTTAAGTGATAAAGCACATCATTTTCCTTCACAACTAAGCGGTGGACAAAAACAGCGTGTTGCGATTGCTCGTGCATTAGCAAATGATCCTAAGGTATTACTTTGTGATGAACCGACATCGGCACTCGACCCGAAAACGACACGATCTATTTTGCAATTTTTACAAAAGATAAATAAAGAGTTAGGAGTTACAATCGTAATTGTAACGCATGAAATGAATGTCATTAAACAAATTTGTAATAAAGTCGCGGTAATGGAAGAAGGAGAAGTTGTTGAATCATTCCACTTACGCGACCAACATTTAAAACCAACAACAGAAATTGCGAAACTCTTATTAGGAGTAGAGCAAGAGAGGGGCATTGCACATGTTCAATAATGTTATCCCGCTCCTTCCAGAGATTTGGACATCACTTTTACAAACATTATTAATGGTTGGACTGTCAGTTGGAGCAGCAATTATTTTAGGTATTCCTTTAGGGGTAATTTTATATTTTACTAGCAAAGGACAAATTTTGGAACAAAATATAGTTCATCGTATTTTAAACGGCATTGTAAATATTATTCGTTCATTTCCATTTATCATTTTACTAGTTGCACTAGTACCACTTACAAGAGCTCTATTAGGAACTACAATTGGTCCAATTGCCGCAACGATTCCTTTATCAGTAGCAGCTATTCCATATTTTGCGAGACTCGTAGAGCAAGCGCTGCGCGAAGTTCCAAAAGGAGTGATTGAAGCCGCTGAGGCAATGGGGGCGTCACCGCTGCAAATCGTGTGGAAAGTGCTACTTGTTGAAGCGCGTTCGGGCCTTGTATTAAGTTTAACCGTTTTAACGGTAAGTTTTATTTCTTACTCCGCTATGGCAGGGGTTGTCGGAGGCGGCGGTGTTGGGGACTTAGCAATCCGCTTTGGATATTATCGCTTCCAAACAGATGTTATGGTTGTTACGGTACTTATGCTTGTCATCCTTGTTCAATCTGTGCAATTTATTGGGAATAGAATTGCTGCGAAAATTGATAAACGGTAAGTGTGAAAAGGACTTCCGTGTATATCGAAGTCCTTTTTGAGGTGTGCGGGGAATAGAAAATATCGAGGAGGAGTGTTGTGAAAGGGTAAATGACTTTTTATCGGTGCTTTATCAAATATATCGATTGTGCAATAAATAACGACAAAAATAAGAATCCGCTGACGATAGTTTTTATGCAGAAAATTAGCTCTATCGATATCACATATGAGAGAATGTAGGAGAGTCAATTAGGGAATATATATGTTAAAGGAGGAACAATCGTGGCAGAAATTAAATTTGATATTAAAGAAACTTTTGGAGCTATATCACAGTCACCTAAAGGCTGGAATAAAGAACTCAATTTAATCAGTTGGAACGGAAAAGAGCCGAAATATGACCTGCGTGATTGGGCACCAGAGCATGACAAGATGGGAAAAGGTGTCACATTGATGGTCGAAGAGTTAAAGGCTTTAAAAGATATTTTAAACAGTATGGAGTTATAAAGCGAAATACTTTATGCAGAGAAAACCACTTTTGAATCATATTTCAAAAGTGGTTTTTACATGGATATATATGTTAGAAAAGACTATACAATTTTGGTTTCTATATCTTCTTTTTTGTTATGTTCAGGTACGTAGATATACTGGGATACAATAAGAAGAATGCCTATAAAAAATACTGGAAACATACTTGATATAAATAGACCATCAATCTTTAAATTAATGATTAGACAAACGATTATAATGAGTGATGTATATAAATGAGAAATGCGTTTTTTGAATCGTATTTTAAATACTTCTAGTAATATCTCACAGCTTACCAATAAGATGAGAACACTTAAAAAATATATATTGGTATCATAAATAAGGAAACAACAGATCAGGCCGAAAAAAGCTAGATACTCAATGAGTAACGGAATATTACGTAGCATAAGATGTTACCTACCTAACTAAGTAAGGGGGTGGATCAACTGCATTTGTTTTTTCAAAATTCCATTCCCCGTTATGTAATTCAAAATGAAGATGTTGCCCAGTTGAATGACCCGTATCCCCCATCTGACCTAACAGTTGTCCAGCTTGAACGCGATCTCCGACTTGGACAGATCGGTTTTTCATGTGCGCATAAACAGTTGTATATAATTTTCCTTTTATGTAATGAGTGACGAATACGACGTTTCCGTAGCTGCTAGAATAGTAAGATTTGATAACTTTTCCAGTAGCTGCAGCACGAATTGGCATATCTCCAGTTGCCGTAAAGTCGACACCATAATGCATTTGGCCCCATCTAACTTCAAAGTTTGAGCTAACTTGTCCTTGTGTTGGGAATTTAAAAACAGCAGGTATAGAAGGTGAGACTGACTTTTCTTGTTGTTTATTTTGTAATACATACTGCTGTGCAACATACCCATATCCAGAGCCAAAACGAATCTTATACCACGAACCTACTTTACCTACTACTTGTATTTGTGTTCCATTTTGTAAAGAGCCAATAACAGTAGTATTTGTTCCTGCACCACTTCGTACTCTTAATTTAGGAGTTGCAACATAGTAAGAATTATTTTGTATAGTAATGCCTTTAACGGATGGTTGTGAACGATTCGATACAAATTCCTTTTTGACGTATCCTGTTTTTCCGTTGTGAGAGATAAGATACCAGTCATAATGTGTTTCTTGTACGGAGATAAATGTCCCGTTTGGTAACACGTCAAGGATTGATGATTGTAAACTTGGCTTTGAACGAACATTTAAAGCAGTTACATTTACGATATGTTGGTTACGCTGCTCACTTAATTTTGTCAAAGACAAATTAGATTTTTGTATGTAACCAATTTTGTTTTGAGAATTTACCTTGTACCAGTTATGTGTGGTTTCAAGAATAATAACAGGCGAGTTATATGAAATACTTCCAAGGGAATCACTATTTGTTGTATTTCCTTGATATAGTTGGACGTTATCAAGTTTTACATAACCGATTTTTACGTTGCTCTTTGGTTGTACAGCTGTTGTTTGCGTATCTGCTTCAGTAATGGATGGGAAAAGAGAAGCGACTGCGACAGTTGCTACCGTCAATGTTGAAACTTTCATATTCATCGTATAATGAGCCCCCTTGTGTGATTTATTACAAAATTTTGAATTATATTAAAAGAATAACAGAAATATAGGTATTATGGAAATAAAGAAAAGAAATTCATATGTTTCTCAAGTATGTCAAAAGTCCTTTCATAAAAAATCAATCCGCCCCTTTGAGGATCGGACTCAGTTTTCTAAATTTTATAGAAAACTACTGAGGGGAGATCTTTAAGGTGAAACTACCAGATGTCCCGTCGTCATTATATACATTAATAGAATAAAAACCAGGTGATAGCGAGGTAGCGAAAGAGCTTAAATGATTATTCAAACTTTGATTTGGTTGTAATGTTCCGCTTGCTACCGTTTTTTTAAAATATTATCAATTACATATGAATCTTCTCATGTATTTACTAAGCTACTTCATTTATAACCTAGCAAGGCTTTGTTTTATAGGAGTTTGAAAAATCTTTCTTTTTTATCCCTTTTTTCATGTTTTACATGGGAAACCTAGGTTTCTGATTTGTGCTGCGGTATAATAATGTGGAAAAAGTATGAAAAGAGGTAGCTTTATGCTAGAAATCATTGCAACTTGTTTAGAAGATGTGAAACGAATTGAAAAAGCTGGTGGAAATCGAATTGAACTTATTTCAGCATATACAGAAGGTGGGTTAACCCCAAGTTACGCTTTTATAAAACAAGCGGCGAAAGCAGTAAACATACCTATCCATGTTATGATTCGCCCTCATGCTAAATCATTTATATATACAACAGAAGAAATCGAAATGATGAAAGAGGACATACAAATTGCACAAGAACTTGGTGCAGCAGGTGTTGTATTAGGTGTATTGAATGAACAAAATCAAATTGATGAAGAGAAATTAGCTGATTTATTATCTGTTATAGATGGAATGAATGTTACATTTCATCGTGCGATAGATGATGTAGATAATCCTGTTGGTGCAGTTAAAATATTACGCAAATTTAAAAATATAACTCATATTTTAACTTCTGGTGGGCAAGGAGATATAGAAAAGAATATTCCTGTCTTACATGAAATGCAAAGAGTAAGTCAAGGGGATATCCAGCTCATTGTAGGAAGTGGTGTGACAAAAGAAAATATAAAGCGATTATTGAATGAAACAGGAATTTCAGAAGCGCATGTCGGTACTGCAGTTCGAGAGGGGAAATCTTGTTTTGCTGAAATTGATCAAAAATCCGTACAAGATTTAGTGGAATTAACAAAGTCATTATCATGCTAGAGAAGAGGGGAAAAGATGGAGAAAAGTAAGAAAAAAGAAATCATTTCATGGGTTAAAACGATAGGTGTTACAGTAGGAATCGCTTTTATTGTACGTGGTATTCTATTTACCCCTTCACTCGTACAAGGTGAATCTATGATGCCCACTCTAGAAAATAATGAGCGTGTACTTGTAAATAAAATTGGTTTTAATATACAGGGGTTAGAGCGCTTTGATATTATCGTTTTTCATGGAAAAGAAGGACATGATTTAGTGAAGCGAGTAATTGGCTTGCCAGGAGATACAGTTGAGTATAAAAACGATGTATTGTACGTAAATGGAAAAGCGGTCGATGAACCATATTTGGAGGATTATAAGGCCGAAGTACCTAAAGGAACATTAACTCCTGATTTTACACTAGAACAAAAAACGGGGAAAACAAAAGTACCGGAAGGTCAAGTGTTTGTATTAGGAGATAATCGTCAAGTTTCAAAAGATAGTCGCATGTTTGGTTTTGTTTCTGAAGATCAAATTGTCGGAAAAGGTGAAGTGGTATTTTGGCCGTTGCAACAAGTAAGAGCACTGCATTAAAGAGAGAATTTTCATATATGCGTTAAAAAGCATTGAATATTAATTTAAGTAGTTAGAATAACATGGGGAAACAATAGAAATATAGTAAATAGTAAATAGTAAATCGAGTATGAAAGTGCAAAGCTTTTATACTCGATTTTTTATTTTAGAAAAATATTGTTTAAGTAGAAAGAATATTTTATAATTTTAAATTATATATTTGTTTCGAAAAACGGAATTATTGTTCTGAATTTCGGAACTTAGGAGAGTTAAGATGAGTGTAAATAAAACGGCAGTAAAAACGATGGATATTTTAGAACTTTTTTATGAACATGAAGAACTAACGTTAACGGAAATGGTTCATTATACAGGCATGCCAAAAACTTCTGTATACCGTTTAATTGGTTCACTTGAAGAAATGGGTCTTTTACAAAAAACAAAAAGGGGAAGTTATAGGCTGGGATTGGTATTTTTACGATTTGGTCAACTTGTGTCAAAGCGATTATCTGTACGAAATATCGCAAAGCCCTATATGAAAAAACTGAGAGATTCTCTTGGTCAAGCTGTCAATTTAATTATTCAAGATGGTAATGAGGCAATTTATATTGAAAAAATGGATGGCGATCAACCAGTAAGAGTATACACAGAGATTGGAAGGCGGGCACCTTTATATGCAGGAGCATGTCCGCGTATTTTACTTTCATATTTTTCAGAAGACGATCAAATACAGTATATAGAGAAAGTACAATTACAACGATTTGCGGATGGAACGATTGTAGATAAAGAAGAGTTGCAAAACCTGTTACATAAGACGAAAAGAGAAGGATATACGTTAAGCTATTCGGAACTTGAGAATCATACAGCTGCAATTGCAGCACCTATTTTTGCAAGCGATGGTACTGTAATAGCTGGTATTAGTATTTCAGGATTAGAAGTAGAGTATAATGAATCGGCAATTCCAAACTTTATTACAAAAGTAAAAGAAACGGCACACCAAATTTCAAAAGAACTTGGCTGGATTGGTGAAAAGGAAGGGATATGATGAAATTTTCAGCACTAGGGGATCAAGCAGTTGTTGTGACATTTGGAGAAACAATTGATTTGGATATATATGAAAATGTGCAACATTTATACCGTCTATTACAAGAAAATCCGTTCTATGGAATGATTGAGTGTGTACCTTCATTTGCTTCTTTAACAGTATACTATGACGGATATAAAGTGTGGGAGAAAAATGAAAGAAAGGTAATGCCGTATGATTTTATATGTGAATACGTGAAAGAAGTACTTCACAAAAATCAAAATAAGGTGCAACTGCAATACGATTGTATCTCGATTCCAGTTTGTTATGGCGGACAATATGGTCCCGATTTGGAAGAAGTAGCGGCATATCATGAATTAAGTACAAGTGATGTTATTCGCCTTCACAGCGAAGCAACTTATTTTGTATATATGCTAGGGTTTACACCGGGGTTTCCATATTTGGGTGGAATGTCAAAAGAATTAGAGACGCCTAGAAAACAAACACCGCGTTTGCAAATAGCACCAGGTTCGGTTGGGATTGGCGGAAATCAAACTGGAATTTATCCATTAGAAACACCAGGTGGTTGGAATATTATTGGCAGGACGCCTGTTTCTTTATTTCAGCCAACAAGGCAGCCACCTACTTATGTGCAGAGCGGAATGTATTTACGTTTTATCCCAATAACAGAGGAAGAGTTTCTAGCTATGGAGGGAGCGAGGGAATGAATGTCGAGGTTTTACATGCAGGGATGTTTACAACGGTTCAAGATTTAGGAAGGTACCACTATCAACAATACGGTGTACCTGTTGGCGGTGCGATGGACCAGGCGGCATTAAGAATGATCAATATGTTAGTTGGAAATGAAGAGAATGAAGCTGGACTAGAAATTACAATGATGGGGCCGAAATTACTTATCAAAAAAACAACATTACTTGCAATTGGCGGCGCGAATATGGAGCCGTTGTTAAACGGAGAACCAGTTCCATTATGGCGACCAATATTAGCGAAAGAAGGGAGTATGCTTTGCTTTGGAAAGGCGCCGCTTGGATGCCGGACATATGTAGCATTTGCTGGTGGAATCCATGTTGCAAGGAGTATGGGAAGTAAAAGTACATATGTAAAAGCAACAATAGGTGGAATAGAAGGGCGAGCATTGAAAAAGGGGGATCTGTTTCAAATTGGTACACCGTCAAACTTTGGTGCGAGTATGATTCGAAATTTGATAGAGGAAGAAAGAATCGTAGCGCACTGGGGTATATGTAACCATGTTTTACCTACATATAGTCGTAATCCAAAGATTCGAGTTCTTCTAGATTTTGAATGGAATCATTTTAAGGGTGAAAGTTTAGAAGCATTCTTTACACAAGAATATAAAATCTCGAATTACGCTGACCGTATGGGCTATCGGTTAGAAAGTGAGGAATTAAAAAGAATCGAACAGTCCGATATTTTATCAAGTGCAGTTACGTTTGGAACAATCCAAGTGCCGTCTGGGGGCCATCCAATTATTTTAATGGCGGATAGACAAACGACAGGGGGATATCCGCGAATTGGCAATGTGATATCTGCTGATTTACCGATTCTTGCACAATTGAAACCAGGCGACTATGTCACGTTTACAAAGACTTCTATAACAGAAGCGACAGAACTTTACATAGAGCAAGAACAAAATATGAATTTATTAAAGAAATTTATCGCGTTACAAGCTTAAAGGAGGAATAGAATATGGTTACCGTTGATTTAAACTGCGATTTAGGAGAAGGTTTTGGCGCATATCAAATTGGAAACGATGATCAAATCCTTCCATTTGTTTCATCAGTAAATATTGCATGTGGTTTTCATGCTGGGGATCCAACTGTTATGCGTCAAACTGTAGAAAAAGCATTGAGAAATAATGTGGAAATCGGTGCTCACCCTGGCTTTCCAGATTTATTAGGGTTTGGAAGAAGAATGATGCGCGTCTCACCAGATGAAGTATATGACTATGTTTTATACCAAATCGGAGCATTAGATGGTTTTGTGAGGGCGGCAGGAGGAAGGTTGCATCATGTAAAACCGCACGGCGCACTTTATAATATGGCGGCGACAGATCAAGAGATTGCAGAGGCAATTGTAAAAGCGGTTCATCATATGGATCCAAATCTATTTCTTTATGGATTAGCGAATAGTGCATTCGTGCAAGCTGCTAACAAATACGAAGTAAAGCTGATTCAGGAAGCATTTGCAGATCGTACATATCAACGGGATGGAACATTAACGAGCCGAACAGAAGAAAATGCACTTATTACAAATGAAGAGGAAGCGATTCAGCAAGTGCTTCAGATGGTGCAAAAGGGAAATGTACAAGCTATTGATGGAAACAATGTACCGATACATGCACAAACCATTTGTATACATGGTGATGGAGAGAAAGCAGTATCATTTGCGGAAGAAATATACAGAATATTACAACTCAATAATATTTCTGTTTGTGCACCAAAATAGGAGAAGGGGAGATACGTAGATGCTGAAATTAATTGGAATATTGCTTGTAGCGGTTGGCTTTTTATTTCGTCTGAATACGTTACTAGTTGTAATGGTTGCGGGCATCGCAACGGGAATGATCTCAGGGATGAGCTTTCATGATGTGATTAGTATGTTTGGAAAGTTTTTTATTGAAAACCGATATATGTCTATGCCGATTTTATTAACACTTCCTGTCATTGGAATACTAGAAAGATATGGATTAAAGGAAAGAGCGGAAGCGTTAATAACGAAATCGAAAGGTGCTACAACAGGAAGAGTACTTATGTCATATTTCGCGATTCGTGAAGGATCAGCGGCAGTAGGACTGAACATTGGTGGACATGCACAAACAGTAAGACCGCTAGTTGCACCGATGGCAGAAGGGGCTGCGCAAGGCCGTTATGGAAAACTTCCAGAAAAATTGAGAGAAAAGATCAAAGCGAATGCAGCGGCAGCTGAAAATACAGCATGGTTTTTCGGCGAAGATATTTTTATCGCAACAGGAGCAATTTTATTAATGAAAGGATTCTTTGATTCTGTAGGAATGCATGTTGGTGTATGGGATATGGCACTTTGGGGAATTCCTACGGCAATCTCAGCTTTTATTGTAAGTTGGATTCGTTTTAAACAGTTTGATAAATATATTGAAAAAACGATGAAAAAAGAAGAGAACGAAAAAAGAGAGGCGATATAAGATGAATATTATTACACTGGATACAATCTATTATTTATTAGGTATTATCGTTGCCTTTGTCGCAATTCGTGTCGCTTTTGATCGTCAGCATCCGAATCGTTTTGGTTCAAGCTTATTTTGGGCATTATTTTCTATCACATTTTTATTTGGGAATATCATTCCATCTTTTTATATCGGTTGTATCGTATTAGCGATGGTCGTTTTAGCATCGTTGAATAAAGTAATGAAATCAAATGAAAAAGAAGCGCCTACTGAAGAGAGTGTGAAACATGCAGAGAAATTAAGAAACAAAATATTCATGCCTGCTATTTTAATTCCTATTTTTACGATTATTGGTACGTTAACTTTAGGAAAGTTAAAGTTTGGAAATGTATCTCTCGTTGATCCTGATAAAGTCACATTAATTGCATTAGCGCTTGGCGCATTGCTCGCTTTCGTAGCGGCAATGGGAATCACAAAAGCAAAAATAACAGCACCAGTGCAAGAGGGAAGCAGATTATTACAAGCTGTCGGCTGGGCAGTCATTTTACCACAAATGTTAGCGGCCCTTGGCGGTATTTTCGCAAAATCTGGTGTGGGTCAGGTTGTATCTGATTTAGTAGGACAAGTATTGCCGACAGAATATCCATTTGTTGCTGTTATGGCATATTGTTTAGGGATGATGTTGTTTACAGTTGTAATGGGCAATGCATTTGCGGCATTTGCTGTTATTACGGGCGGGATTGGTTTACCGCTTATTGTGCAAATGCACGGTGGTAACCCAGCGATTATGGCAGCGCTTGGAATGTTTGCAGGGTATTGCGGGACATTGTTAACGCCAATGGCAGCGAATTTCAACATTGTACCAGCGATGCTATTAGAATTAAAAGATAAAAATGCGGTAATTAAAGCGCAAGTACCAATTGCGGTTACTATTTTTGTGATTAATATGTTTATCATGTACGGGCTTGTATATCGATTTTAGTAAGGAGTGGGAAAGATGAAAACAGTATTGTTAACGGGTTTTGAACCTTTTGGTGGAGAGGAGATTAATCCTGCATGGGAAGTTGCAAAACAACTTGACGGTCAAGCGATTGGAGATTACAAGATTGTTAGTAAACAAGTTCCGACTGTGTTTCATAAATCATTACAAGTATTAGAGTCCTATATAGAAGACGTTCAACCAAACCTCGTTGTTTGTATTGGCCAAGCTGGAGGACGCCCAGACATTACAGTGGAACGTGTAGCAATTAATGTGGATGATGCAAGGATTCCTGATAATGAAGGGTATCAACCTGTAGATGTACCTGTGATTGAAGAAGGGCCAGTTGCGTACTGGTCTACACTTCCGATGAAAGCGATTGTGAAAAAACTTCAGGAAGAAGGCATACCGGCTTCTGTTTCGCAAACGGCAGGTACATTTGTTTGTAATCATCTCTTTTATGGGTTGATGCATATGTTAGCAAAAAGCGAAAATGTAGTTCGAGGCGGATTTATACATATTCCGTTTTTACCAGAACAAGCAAGTAGTCATCCAGGGCAACCGAGTATGTCATTGCCTGTTATTACAAAGGGAATTGGATTGTTAATCCAAGTCGCATTAGAAGTAGAAAATGATATTGTAGCGTGCGGCGGGGCAACACATTAAACAAATTGTAAATAAAGGTGGGAATTTACAAGTAGAAGATTATACACTTGGTACAATTGCTTGTAGCTTATAAAAAGTATGTACAAAATTATGATTAATTATAGAAAAACATTAATGGTTCGGCAGACAACGTCTTAAGCTGTCTGCCGGGTAAAGCGTTTAAAGCGAAGATTGCCAGTTTGAATAGACTACAACCGCAGCCCAAGCGGATTAAGGATAGTATGTGTAGATATTTACACAATATACAAAATTCTTCTTTTGAGCTTGGTAGACAACGATATGAGGTGTCTGCTTGTGGGTTTCATGAGTTTAACGTGAAAACTAATTGTCTTCCTAGTTTTAAAAAGAGTGAAGCCGCTAGTTCAACCGGTTTAGGAAGAGTATGTGCAGACTTCATAAAAATATGGTAAGAGAAATAAAAATGTCTATTCTACAAACAGTACAGAGCACTATATAAAAGTGCTCTGTGGAAAGCAAGCGCTATAAGTAAAACATTCTATACGATAAAATGTCTGGTTCATTCAAATGTGAAAAAAGTTGGTGTTTTTAATGTTGATAATAGCTAACAAAAAGAAATTGGAGTTTGCTTACTGTTATATAATATACAGAAAATTTATTATTTCTTGGTTTATTTTTATTACCTGAAGAAAAAGAATGAAACTGAAGCATCTTTTTTTAAATACTTTCCAGATATATAAATCTAACCATTATACGACTTATACCAAAGATTTGGAGATTACTTAGTTTTATTGATTATACTGAGGTTCCTCTTGTTGAACCTCCTGAACACGTGGTTCTAAAGAATCAATAATTGTCTGTGTTTGCTGAGCTGCATTTTGATACAGTTGTTTTGCTGACTGATTGTCAGTATCAAGAACAAACCCTTCTAAACATGCTTGAGCACTTTTTAATCCAGAAATAGTTTGTTTAAGCTTAGTAATTACTGTCATAATTGAATTCCTCCCTATAATCATGGATTCAATATTTAGAGTATACATTTTCTACCCAAAGTATGATTTCTAAATTTTGGGTATCTTGATAGAGCGAATATATTGAATAAGCGTTTAAAAATATTAAACGAACCGTACAAGATAAGCTATGTTATTGGTTATCAACAACAAAGTGAAGTTGTAATAAAAAAGGGAAAAATCTATTCGACGCAACTGTGGAGTCACTAAGAATAATAAAAAAACTCGTGACTAAAAAACGAGTTTTTTATTATTCACGATAGTTATTGGTTTTGAGTACCTTGCTTTTTTTGACTGTTAGGCGTAATTTCATCAGCAAATTCCATATTTGCCAAGTTTACTTTGGATGGAATAAATGTTCTTGTTGTATTTTGAACACCTTGGAACAAACGTTGGATAGGTCTCATCATATTTGCATTACGTGCTGCTACTACACTAAAAACTGTTCCTAATCCTAGTAAAGAAACCCAAATCCATCCTCTATTATTCCTTCTATTTCTAAACAAATTAAACATTTGCTGCGTTCTTCTACCAGAATTGAATAATGACATCAAGAAGTTAAGAATATTCATTTTTTGCCCCCTGTAAAAATAATTAGGAAAAAGAAACACTAAGTTCAATTTCACATGATTTATGTTGCAATATTTTATAGAAATTTATGATGCCAACTTATACTAATCCTTCTTGATTTTTCTTACTAAAATCCCTAAGATTCCCTAAATATTTTTAATAAAAATATGCAAAATAGTTTTATTAAAAATTTAAAAAGGGAAATGAAAACAAAATGAAAAGTTATGTATTATTGGTTTGGAATTTTCTTGATCCGATATATTATAAATTCACTCGCTTAACTTATATTCATAACGAAATTTACAAGGAAAATATTTTACGCGTAAGACTCACTCGTTACAAGGGGAAACATGTTACTCTTTCTGACGGTACACAAATCAATAAGAATGATATCTTGGTTAAAATTCATTTACATAATGTGCGTTTAATCAATGAAATGAAGTCCGTTAAAAATGACATTACAAAAGGGCGATTTATTTATCAACATGTTAAAAAGTCCTTACCTAGTCTTGGGGCATATATTCAAAATCATTCTAGGGGAGATGAGATTAAAGGGATAATTGGAATTTCAATGTTAAACAGAGGAGCTGACCGATTAGGTTTTGAATTTGTTTCTATTTCTAATCCTTTTTATAAATGGTTTAAATGGTTAGCATTTTTACCAATATGTTTATTATCTAATAACGATTCGATTTTCAAAATGATAAAGAACAGTATATCTACCTCACCAAAATATTTATTTATGTCTAAGGAGAATTTATTACACATATATAAGTGTGAAGTTCGAGATGAAATTGCTAAAAGAAAATGTTAATCGCATTTGTTAAAAAGTCAATGCGATTTTATATACTGCATTCAAAATAATTTGACAATAAGATGTAAAGGCTGTTAACTAAGTCCGTTAACAGCCTTTACATCTTATACTGCAGGAAGTTCGCTACTCTTAACTGTTGATATTGATAGTTGATGCAATGTAATTTCTGGTCGACTTCCAACTCGAATATTTACTGCCGTTTGACCTAGCCCTTCACTAATATAAAAAGGTTTTCCATCTTGCATATGAAGTCCTTTTATAACGTTCATTCTTGCAAGCTTACCCATTTTTGCAAGATGATAGGCTTTTGGATAACAAATTTGGCCACCATGGAAATGACCAGCTAATAAATAATCAAAAGGATATTCTTTCATATGGAGCACAATGTTCGGATCATGAGTTAATACTAAATTTGTTCCCGATTTAACTCCTCGATAAGAAGCTATTAAATCACTGCGTTTCGTACTAAAATCATCAACACCAATAATATTTACAAGTTTATTTTGAACGTAAATAACATGGTTTTCATTTTGCATAACCTTGCAACCATATTGTTCAAGTATTTCTTTTAATTTTTGTAAGTCCTTTTCACGTAATACATAATCATGGTTCCCAAAAACAGCATATATACCATGCTTTGCATGTAATTGACTTAATACCTCTAAATATGGAGCAAGTTTAGAAATTGTACGTTTTCGGTCAAGGAAATCCCCAGTAAGTGCAATCAAATCAATTGATTCATCTTTTAGCTTTTCATAAAGCTGAACTGGGGAAATAGATATATTTTCGAGATGCATATCGGAAAGGTGTAGAATATTTAGTATCGGATCATGCACGTGGGTTTGCTTTTGATTTATTTGAACTTTATTTATCATGACATCGGTTGTGTTTTTGTGAGCTTTTTTAAATAGATAGAAGAGAATAATAAATAAAACGGATAGTAATAAAATTTTCAATCACATCACTCCTTCTATAAAAATTATACATGAAAAAACCTGTCATTTTGTATGTAATTTATGGAACGAAATCCATCGTAATTTATTCGAAATAGTTGCCAGAATAGAAAAAAAGAAGTGCCACATAATAATAGAAATGAATGAAAAGACGCATCGTTAAGTGTACTTCAAGAGGTGATTTATGGAGAAACATTCAACACAAAAGACTATCTTGTTTTTGCCATTTTTGCAGATTCCATCAGGCCATCATCAAGTTGCACATGCATTAATAGAAGGAATACAAAAGGATCAATTCAATATAAAATGTGATCTAGTGGATATTCTCTCGTATAGTTACGGAAGAATAGAAGCATTGGTTTCAAATGTGTATTTAAAATGGATTAAAGAATTCCCTGATTTTTATAATTGGATATACAAAAACTCTGTTTACAAAAATGTCGAAGAGAACAAACGTTATCGATTATATGAACTTCTGTTTGTACCATTCATGAGAAAATTAATAAGGGATAAACAACCAGATCTAATCATTTGCACTCATGCTTTACCTTCATATGTATTAAACTATTTGAAAGAAAAAGGTGAATTGAAAACGCCAGTTATAAATGTATATACAGATTATTTCATTCATAGTTGTTGGGGCATTAAAAATATTGATTTTCATTTTGTACCGTCTCATCATATGAAGGGATTTTTAAAAAACAAAGGAATAAGTAATGAAAAAATTTTTATAACAGGAATTCCTATTCATAAAAAGATAAAAAAACAAAAAGAGCATATAGTAAACTTTACTTCTTCTGCATTGTCAGTTTTAATTACCGGAGGAAGTTTAGGGGTTGGGGCAATAGAAGATTTAATTCACAAAATAGGAACGGAAACAAAAATTCACTTTTATGTGTTATGCGGGAAAAATGACAATTTATATCAAAAGCTTCAACAATTACAGCGAGATAACATAACACCTTTAAAATATATTACATGTAGGGAAAAAATGAACAAACTCTATGATCAAATAGATGCAATCGTTACAAAACCTGGGGGAGTAACAATAAGTGAAAGTTTATTTAAAAGAAAACCTATTTTTATTTATCATGTACTACCAGCGCAAGAAGAAATTAATTTACAACAACTAAAAAAGTTAGGTGTGATTTTCTATTTAAATAAATGGAAAGATGAAAAAGAGACACTTGAGGAACAAATAAATTCATTTTTTCAAAACAAAAATCAGGTCCAACGTTATCAGGAACGTATAACAGAATATCATCGACAGCTTATTACGAAAGAGCCTTCACAAATTATAAAAGAAGTAATAACGAATAGATAACGCAAAGATACTCACATCAATTTTTATTATGCATCATTATTTTGAAAGTTACTTTTTTCTTTAGAGAAGAGTTGGGAATGATTTCAGATTGTTGAGGTGATTACATATATGCCAATGTTGAACGTGGACGGTAGTAGTCTGTATTATACCGTTAAGGGAGAAGGAGTTCCTATTGTTTTTATTCATCCTCCTGTACTCACTTGTATGAATTTTGAGTACCAAATAGAGGAATTATCCCAAAAGTTTAAAGTGATTGCTTTTGATATTAGAGGACATGGAAGGAGTCAGTATTCAAAACAACCGATAACCTATCCACTGATTGCAGAAGATATTAGACGTTTATTGGATCATTTAAAAGTCGAAAAAGCGTTCATGTGCGGGTATTCAACCGGAAGCTCTGTCGCATTAGAATTTTTGTTAACTTACGTGGAAAGGACATTAGGTGGGATTCTAATCGGTGGAATGTCAGAAGTGAGGGATGGATATCTAAAGAATAAGATTTCACTAGGTGTGAAGCTAGCGAAAGCAGGGGCAGTTTCATTTCTAGCATTGTCTATTTCATGGGGCAATTCAAACACACATAAATTGTTCAGAAAGATGTTTAAAGAGGCTCGAAAAGGAAATGCCGAAAATTTTGAGCAGTATTATCGTTACAGTTTGCATTATAATTGTACCAGCCAACTTAGGAATATTCAGCTTCCGGTTTTGTTAGTTTATGGTAAGAAAGATAAAACATTTTTTGGTCATGCGAAATTACTGCATGAAAAATTACCATGTAATGAATTGAAATTTATTAATAACGTAAAGCATCAAATTCCTACAAAAGCAGCGAAGGATTTAAATGAAATGATTAAGCAGTTTGTTTTTATCCATACAGAGATGAATAGGGAAGAAACTTTTTCTTTACCAGTAAAAGAGTTGATGTCTCAAGAATAAAGTGAAAATTCCAACGGTGGAGAGTCGGCATTTAGCAAAAATATGCGAAGTGACGCCTCCACCTATCTTTTGGATTCTTTCGTTTTTACACGAGATTTAGAATAGTCTCCATCAAAGTAGTGTACAATTTCATCCTAATGATAATGAAATATTATTTATTTGAGAAGGGGATTCGTTTTCCGTATATCATACTCCGAATTTTGAAGGCGATATCCCGAGAAAATTAAAAATAACCATTTTTAATTTAAAAAATAGAAAGTGCTAGTAATATAAAAGAGATTAGAAAAAGCGTACCCCCCCGCCAATTTAAAGGCGGGTTTTTTATTACAAAAAATCAACATTAAACATTAACCGATCTAATAGATAAAAATTCATCTTAGCTTGATGGGCATACGGTAGTACCCATAAATGTTGTATAATAAAGTTTTATAATTTGTAAAAAAGTTAGATAATTTAAAACAAAGTTTGATAAAACCCAGTATAATAGGTTTTTCTTTTGACCCTTTAACTTCATCTGGAATGTTCAATTAAAGGGTCAGTTTGTAGAGGATTTTAACAGGTTTTTTTAGAGTTATTATTTAAATAAGGATTTTGAAGTCTTTTGGTGAATATTAAATGTTAATCTAAAAGATGGAGGTTGTTGTGATGTTGAAACTGTTTCAATATAACTGGCAAGTTCGTGATGATTGGTTTACATTGTGCGAAGACATACCGGATGAAGAACTATTAAAGAAACGGTTCGGTGGGTTCGGCGGTATCCTACATACCCTATTTCACATTGTAGATGTGGAATACATGTGGATCTTAGGTTTGCGAGGTGAACCAGTGCCTGAGGAGCCATTGTTTGAAGATTATGCTAGCTTACAAAAAGTGAAGAATCTTTCAGCTCAATACCACGAGAAAGTGAAGCCATTTGTGACATCTTGGACAAATGAAATGGATTCTCGGAAACTTTCAGAACCTGATTTCAATGAAGAACCGATTAGCTCTAGAGACGCACCAATCAGGCGCCGAGTCATTGAATGTACACACGGAGAGATCATACGTCATGTTATTGTCCACGAAATCCACCATATCGGCCAGTTATCTATATGGGCACGTGAAATAGGAAAGGAGCCTGTTTCCGCAAATCTGAGAGGAAGAGGGCTATTCGATAATTAGACTGCCTTTGCCAATTTCACAATCGGGCGCTTTAATGGCACAAGGATCAAGAAATGATTAAACTTATGTATAAACGAATGGTTTAATTGAATATATTTAAAGCGTGTTTTGATCAATCTTTTTTTCAAAACACGCTTTTTCTATTTACTATTTTATCAAGGTTTATAGAGTTAATTTAATCAAACTTTTTTTCAAAGCTACAATAAAGAGGGAGATTTACGGGATTTTGATGTGGTTGAATTCTTATAAGTATTGGAATAGTACGCTAACGCGATGAAACTCTAGCTAGAAAAAACGATCCATTTGAATCATATTGTAATGAAACGAAACAAAAGTGGTACAAGCAATCTAAAAAGAGCAGCTCGCATAAGCTAACTGCTCGGCCCAGGGAGAAATAAGTTTAGGTAAGGTACTACAAAATTGGATTGTGGCTATTCACCAGCCTATCTATAGTATGGACGGGATTTGGAATATTATGCAGAAGGGGAAAGGAAATACTTTAAGCTGTCTCGACACGTCACTCACTTGTCCAGCAATTTTATTATTTGTTACTGTTTGGTTTTGTTGGTTATCCAATACTTTTCTAATCTCACTGAGTTGCATATTTAATTGTTTGCATTTCTCAATGATTTTCATTCTACATAGAAATGCAATTGTTTTTTGTATATCTTAGTCGTAATTTTAGTGTTAAGCATATAACGGTGGTAATTAGTATACTTATATTAAGAAATTAAATTTATCTAATTGGTTTGGATTGACTTGTAAAGGGGATGGGGAATTAAAAACAAGAGACCTTCTTACAATATTACAAAAAGAATATTTTTATAGAATTCTCCCAAATTAATAGATAAATTTTCAATGAATCAAACGATTGAAAAAGGAGAGTGTTAATAAGTGATTGAACAGAAACAATTACCTCAATGGGCAATTAATTACTTGCACTATATTCAAATTCCGATTCAAGAACCTTCACATGAGTATTTAAAAGAAATTTGCATCGCACATCTAAATCGTATTCCCTTTGAGAATATTAGTACGTTATTGCATTTCAAAGAATATCACAAGAAAGGTAAGCTCGTACAAGATGAAGAAAAGTTTGTAAATCAGCTCGTTCAGCATCATATGGGCGGAACGTGTTATATGATTAACAGCAGTTTTCATAAGTTGTTGAACCAGCTTGGTTTCCACAGCCGTTACGCTCTTTTAGGCGGAGGTCATGTTGCGCTACTCGTTCGCCTTCCGAATGAAAAAGAAGAAGTGTATGTCGACTGTGGAAACAGCGCACCCTTTTTCGAGCCGGTTCGATTGGAAACGGATTATGGTAATGTGTCACAATATGGTGGGATTGAAGTAAGGATACGTCCGGGAGGAGAACCGGGAACGTACACGTATTACAGGTATGTGGATGGTAAATTACTCACTGAATTGATTTGGTCTTTCGACACAAAGAAAACGTACCGATTTGATGATTTTCAAACAGCAATAAAAAAGTATTTTCAGCCTAATGACTTATTTACGTCCAGTTTACGCTGTCAAATCTGGCAATTAGACCAAAAGCGATCGCTGTCTTTGGTTAATAATGTATTAAATATACGGGATAATAACGGGAACGTTGAGAAGCACAAATTAAACAGCAGTAACGACATTCGAGAAGTGATTGAGTATGAGTTTAAGCTTCCTAAACTGCCAGTAGAAGATGCTATAATGGTTCTCCAGGAACTTGGTGTTGACATATTTGAGGATTCGAAAGAATGAACGGTCTTTTCCACCTAGAGGTTGTTTTGGAAGGATGCAACATAAAATCTGTCAAGTAAACCATAAATAAGTGTAATTAAGCGACGTTCTTTCCTCAATACTCAATTAGGGAAAGTTACATTTTTATGAAACCGAACGAGGAGCAAAAATGCACCACAACACATTACATAAATAAGCGAAACGGAAACAAAATAAAATCTTCGAATAAAAAAGTCGATTCTTTGTAAGAATCCTTTATCTTAAAAAACATAGAAAATCCAATGATGATCGGAATTAAGGAAGCTATAAATATGATTTGATAGTGATCTTGTTCATGCCGTGTTTACAGGAATCAGTTTGTTAAACAGGAAGGAAGCTAGTCTTGGTAAGACCATTCTATCACAAGCAGTGTATGTTGATGGTAGTGGTATAGGTGGCATTGGAAATATCGCTTTACGAGACCGTACAATACTGTCTTAAGAGGATTTGTGTATATGCGTGAGTTAGAAGTATTAATGAAAAAGTTAGAAAATGTTGTTTTTAAGCGTATATCATCCTTGTTAAATGAGGGAATTGTGAATTGGTCACAAATAAAACAGACTCTTGTAGAAGTATTAGAACCATTTTTGTTCTCAGAAACTGGTCGGCGTCCAATGATTCTTCCAATCATTATGGAAGTGTAAGAAAAGGAAAAACAAGTTTTGGTATTTTTCAACATATATTAGTGTTAAGAGCTAAGATGAATTTATATCCATATTATGCAAAAGATGCTATTCTCTTTGTAGAAATATACATAAAGAATAGCGTTTTTTCGTTATGAGAATACAAACCAATCTTAGCTTGATGAGGATAGAGAAGAACTTCTATAAGTATTATTAATAAACATTATTGAAATGAAAATAGTTTTTTATGTACATTAAGGTATATAACATGATTTAGTTTCATTGCTAAACAGATTCCTCTATATTCACCCTTTTATTCATTCTTTTTTAACAACCCATTATGTAGTGTTGAAAGGGTGAGTAATGCGAGAATCGAACCCACTAAGGCAAGCGACATATCCCACTGTGCATCCCAAACGTCGCCTTGTGTACCTAAAAAGTCTTTAGCTGCCGTTCCTCCCTTTGTTATTTTAAATGCGATCCATTCGATGATTTCGTATAATGCAGCGATAGCCAGTGAAATACTTATACTAATCGTCACTAGCCAAGAGCCTTTGGTTAGTTGAGTTTTCCGTAATAATATTTCTCTTATTACAATTGTAAACAAGCCTTTTATCAAATGTCCAAATCGATCGTAGTGATTTCGATTTAAATCAAAAACATCTTTTACCCAATTAAAAAAAGGAACTTTTGAGTATGTGTAATGACCGCCGACGAACATTATAATAGCTAGTATTGCAATAATGATATAAGAGAGAGTGGTAAAGCGAAACTTATTATACATTGCAATTATAATGATTAGACCGAGAACGGCAGGAATAGCTTCCGCTGCCCATGTCGAGTATCTTGCAGGCTTAATAACAGACCATATAAAAACTGCGGTAACAACCAATAATAAAAATAGATGCATCATTTTATTTTTGTCTCTTATCACTTTTCTCACTCCTATTGAAAGGCTTTCTGCTTAAAGTATTTGAATAAACGCAGTTTCGTATACAGAGTACTTAGAGCCGTTTGCCTTAGTTTACACGAATGGATATGGAGTGAAAGGATGATAGGGATAAAGTGGCTTGGAATCGGAGTTGTTCTATTGCTTATTTTGTTTATATTGTTATCGAAAATATCGTTGAAAGCTACTTTCTTATATTCAGAAATGGAAAAACAGTGTTTGCTACAAGTCAAAATATAGGTGATTCGATATACGTTTGATGTGTTAGAAAGAATGGAAAAACAGAAAAAAGACTGGACAAAAAATTGAAAAAGCAGAAGAAGAAGAGTGCGGTATTGAAAATAAAGTAATGGCACAGCTTGATAGCATTGGAGAGATAGTAAAAAGTTGTAAGAGATTTATTCTACAATCAAAAAATTTCTAAAAAGAGTGAAAATCAATGGAGATGGTATTCACAAATTGAAACAGGGGACGCAGCTAGTACGGGAATCGTAACAGGGTTTGCATGGTCTACAAAAGGAATGATTGTCGGGATTGTTGGAGAATATATGCATATTATTGATATACCAGAGCTTGAAATTACGCCTATGTTTCAAGGGAAAGGTTTTGCATCTAAGTGTGAATTAACGGCGTCATTTCGCATTTATCCCGCATTAATGGGCAGTTTATCTCCCACCTCAAAATTCGGCGGGAGCAAAGATGTTAGGTGGGAGATAAACTGCCCGTAAAAACCCGATTGGTGAGGGCTAATAATCAGTGGGGGATGAAGAAAACCCCCACTGATTAAAGTTTCACTTTATTGTGACTGTTGAGCTGACTGTGTTTGAAGGGACGATTGTACTTGACTTACAAGAGTTTGAGCTTGAGCTATTTCAGTTGAAGCTTGTTTTAAAGCTTCTTCACATAGTAGTTGATCTGCAGCAGATTGTTCAATTGCTTGTGTAATAAGTCCTTTAGAAAGGGATACTGCTGCTTGTGCTTTTTTTAATTGGTTAGTATCAATTTGTTGTGGCATTTTTTGTTTCCTCCTATATTGCATTTTTTTTACTCTTATATGATTTTCTTCTGTATCATTTTTTATGTGCATTTTTCATATATCTTAAGCTTTTGAAAGCTGGAAATTTCTTTTCGGTTTGAAGCATTTGCAATTTCTGATTAGTTACTGTGAAAAAACTTCGTGAAGAAGGAATACCAGCTTCTGTTTCGCGGACGGCAGGTACATTTGTTTGTAATCACCTCTTTTATGGATTGATGCATATGTTGGTCAAAAGTGAAAAAGAAGTTCGTGGCGGCTTTATACATATTCCGTTTTTACCAGAACAAGCAAGTGGTCACCCTAGGCAACCGAGTATGTCACTGCCTGTTATTACAAAGGGAATTGAATTGTTAATACAAGTCGCATTAGAAGTAGAAAATGATATTGTAGAGTGCGAGGGCACAACACATTAAGCAAAAATACAACGCCTGCTATGGTCAAATGTTATAATATAGGAAGAAATATTCATAGAGGTGAAAGCAATGCAACAATATGAGGAAGTTCGTTCTGTTCTAGAAAAAGCAAATAAGATTACAGTATTAACGGGTGCTGGTGCAAGTACGGAAAGTGGGATTCCAGATTTTCGCTCAGCAAATGGACTGTATGCAGATGCAAAAGTAGAAATGTACTTATCAAGAGGATATTATAACCGAAGCCCAAAAGAGTTTTGGAAACATTATAAAGAAATATTTCAAATCAATACGTTTCATCAATATAAACCGAACCGTGGGCATGAGTTTTTAGCAGGTTTAGAAAAAGAAGGAAAAGATATCACGATATTAACACAAAATATCGATGGTTTACATCAATTAGGTGGTAGTAAACACGTTATCGATTTACATGGCACACTCCAAACAGCCCATTGTCCAAAATGTAAAACGAAATATGATTTACAATATATGATTGATCATGAATTGCCACGATGTGAGGCTTGTAATTTTATTCTAAATCCAGATGTCGTTTTATATGGTGATACATTGCCACAATATCAAAATGCAATACAGCGTTTATATGAAACGGACGTATTACTTGTGATGGGAACTTCATTAAAAGTGCAGCCAGTTGCATCGTTTCCGCAAATTGCGAAAAGAGAAGTTGGGGCAACGACTATTTTAGTGAATGAAGAGTTAACGGGGCAAGAGTATCATTTTGATTATGTCTTCGAGCAGAAGATTGGGCAGTTTGTTGAGTGTTTTAAATGATATAGGAAAAAATGAGATAAGAGGAATTTATCTTAAGTTTTGTGTTAACCCTATGGTACGAGTGGTTTTAACTACTGATTAAAGCCGCTTTCATATTTAAAGAAAATAAAAGAAAATACAAATGAATAATCAACATTTGAGGGCATTGAATATGTAAAGGGAAGCACTTTTCCTATATATAACCAACGTCCTTTTTTATATAGGAAGATATCTATTAACATATACTTTTACTTTTATAAATTTCTTAGTATATAGATGTTGATTTAAAGTGAATAAGATAGAAAGTTAAAAAATTTAAGGAGTATTTTGTAAATACCAGGATAGAAAGATAATTTAAAAACTAGCATAAGTTATTCTATGGAGCTATCAAAATATGTGTAGTATAAATTTTGTTTTTCCGTTGTACAATTATCTGTGATAATAGGGGGATTGTTGTGGATATAACTAAAACTATAGCGAGGATAACAATTGATGGGAAAGAAATTTCGTTTATTTCAGTGGGAACTTCCGCCTGGGATAATGGACCAGTAAATGATTTAATTGTTTCAAAGAAGGATCGAATCAAGGAGTATTACACACTTCTATGGTCACAACAAATAGTGGCAATTGTAATACATTTTCTTCGTGGTGCGGTTCAAGTGAAATTTGCTAAAGTCGTTGGAATCACAGATGGTCCAACGGGAGAGTATATATATCATTTTTCTTGGGGGTAAAAAACGAATTCAATATTTCAGTGTGTTTAACTTCGATTAATAAATTAAGTAGTATCAATGTTCTTAGGCGCTACCGTGATCGGTACAGCGTCTTATTATTTATTGGGGAAGAAGTAAATGAATTGGATTAATAAATGAAGATAAGCTTTTGAGAAAAGGGCAATTGATGCATGGTTGCTCTTTTTATTTACTTTTAATGGGAACTTGTTTTTCACTATGATACAATTGTATTAATTAATAATTCTGATATTAAACGTAGAAAGGAGTGTCAGAAAAAGTGAGTTTCCCAGATGAATTTGCAATAAAAATAAAAGAATATTTAGAAGACGAGAAGGATAAAAAAATTATCAAGAACGGGCACAGAGATGTAATCTATCAATATTTATATGAATTAGAAATTAAGATAGGTTTTATAAAGAATCCTAATTTCAATTTTTTTACATCTGGTAGACGTACGCATATAGTAATAGAAAATATTGAATTTAAAACGGAAGTACATACTGAAAATAATATAATTGAAATCACAAAAATTGTTGATGAAGTAGTTACTCCTCTTGATACAATTATTGTAAAAGATGGAGAATTGTTCGCTTTAGGTCGTAATGAAAAATTTACGACAGAGATCTTAGAAGACTATCTGCGTGAAACATTTAGTAAAAAGTTAGGACTATCACTAGATCACTAATTAATTATTTTAAAGCATTCCTTATGGAGTGCTTTTTATTATGTGAAAATTACATGGGTGGTCTAATGGGAGGAATTTATCTCGGTTTTTCATTAGGAATTTAAATTTTCTTAATTTTCTTTATAAATGCTGTAAATTATATTATCTATGTGCTTTAATATTATTAATAGAGAAGATTTTTATATCCAAATAAAAAAGTGTGATTTTATTTTTGCTATTTGTAAGCAATCATTTCCTGCTGGTTTAAGTTTCACTTGATGAAATGAAACTATTTTAAATGATATAGAGAGGAAAGCGAAATGAAAAAGAAGGAACAGAAAAAGAAACGGAAAAAGAAAACCCATATTCCCTTCCGATTAAATGTGTTATTTTTCTTTGTATTTCTTATGTTTTCAACTGTTATTATTCAGTTAGGTAAGGTTCAAATTATTGATGGTGAAACGTACAAAAATCAAGCTGAGAAAAAGGAAGAAAAAACAGTAAGTACTCCCGTTACGCGCGGTAAAATTTTTGATCGAGAAGGCTCCCCTATTGTTGATAATAAGCCATTAAGAACAATTACATATACAAAGATGAAAGATGTGAATGCGGAACAAATTTTACAGACGGCCAAACAACTTGCTGGGATGATTGAAATGCCGCAAGAGGCTATGGATAAGTTAACAGAAGTAGATAAGAAAGATTTTTGGATGCAATTACATAAGAAGCGAGCAATGGCAAAAGTAACGAAGGAAGATGAACAGAAGTTAAGGGCCAACAAATTAAAGGGGAAAGATTTTGATAAAAAGGTAGAAGAACTGAGAAGAGAACGTATTACAGCAGAAGAGTTAAATGAACTTACACGACAAGATATAGAAGTGCTAGCAATTAAAAGTAAAATGAATGCAGGTTACAATATGATTCCTAAAATCATAAAAAAGGACGTAAAGCCGGAAGAATTTGCGGTGGTTAGTGAAAGGTTAGCAAACCTTCCAGGTGTGGATACAACCGTCGATTGGGAACGTGAATATCCATATGATAAAATACTTCGTTCTGTACTTGGAAATGTTTCTAGTGCTGATGAAGGATTGCCGAAAGAACAGTTAGATTATTATTTAGTTCGGGATTATAACCGTAATGATCGTGTTGGAAAGAGCTATATTGAAAAGCAGTATGAAGATGCGCTGCATGGCGTAAAAGCACAATCAAAAAATATTACCGATAAGGAAGGAAATATCGTTCACACGGAACAAATTGTAAAAGGGAAAAGCGGTAATAATTTAATGTTAACGATCGATATGGAATTACAGAAGAGAGTGGAAGAAAGTATTGAAAAAAATTTAATGGCATTTAGAGGCGCAGAGCCTATGATGGATCGTGCTTTTGTAGTCATAATGAATCCTAAAAATGGACAGCTGTTATCCATCTCAGGAAAAAAACTAGTAAATAAAGATGGAAATATACAAGTAGAAGATTATGCACTTGGTACAATGACAAGCTCGTATGAATTAGGCTCAACAGTAAAAGGAGCTACTTTATTAACGGGTTATCAAACGGGTGCAATTCAACCATTTACTCATTTTTACGATGCGCCGATGACATTTAAGGGAACAACAAAAGCAAAGAAATCATGGGAAAATTTTGGTGATATCGATGATGTCAGAGCCCTGCAAGTATCTTCTAACGTATATATGTTTAACACCGCTTTAAAGATTGCGGGGATAGATTACGTACCGAATAGTCCGTTAAATATTAAACAAGAGACTTTTAATAAAATGCGTTACCACTTCGGACAATTTGGTTTAGGAGTTCCAACAGGTATTGATTTACCAAATGAAACAGCGGGACAAAGGGGGAGAAAAGATCATACACCAGGATTTTTACTTGATTATTCAATCGGTCAATATGATACGTATACGCCTCTTCAGCTTGCGCAATACATTTCGACGATTGCCAATGGTGGTTATCGTATGAAACCACAAATTGTACAAGAAATTAGGGAGCAACCGAATAAAGAGGGTGATATTGGAAAAGTCGTTCAATCGATGAAACCAGTCATTTTAAATCGCGTAGATATGGATATCTCTTATATCAATCAAGTGAAAGAAGGATTTAGAAAGGTATTTCAAGAAACGGATGGAACAGGTGTAGCCCATTTTCAAAATCTTCCTTATAAGCCTGCGGGCAAAACAGGAACAGCAGAAACGGTATATGGTGGCGATAGTGATGTAGGTAAAGATGGAAATGGTGATCGAAAAAGATGCTATAACCTCACTTTAGCAGGCTATGCCCCTTATGACGCGGAAGCAGAAGTTGCATTTTCTGTCGTTGTCCCATGGGTGAACGATGATAAATCAGGGATTAATTCTAAAATTGGAAGAGAAATTTTAGACGCATATTTTGATTTGAAAGTGAAAAAATTTGGTGGGAATCCCGTCCCTGTAGTACAGCCGAATCCAAATAAACCGCAATAAATGATCTTTGAAGGGGGAGTTTGTTTGGGCAAGAGAATTTATAATGGTAGATATATTGCAAACGCTGAGGAGAGCTTTGTCTTATTTATTATTGGGATGCGTATAAATAAAATATTATCTTTCACGAAATGGATTCCCGTATTTAAAGCCATGGGGCCAATGATAAAAGAATTATATCAAAATCCTGAATTAGGTTTTCTACATACCGAATTCCTATTTAGTTGGAGGGGCGTAACACTTATCTAATATTGGAGGAGTTTTGAAGATTTAGAGGCATACGCTTATGGAAAAACACACGCTGTTGCTTGGAAAAATTTCAATACGAAAATAAAAAATAATGGCAGTGTAGGAATATATCATGAGACTTATAAAATCCAAAAAAATGCATCAGAGGCTATCTATAATAATATGCCGAAGTTTGGGCTTTCCAATGCCTTTTCTCATACTCCAGTATCTACAAACACAAATACAGCAAGGGAAAGAATGAGGGAGTAGGTACAAGTGCTAACAACTTTGATTTATGATCTTGCAAAAAAGAGTCCTAATAGGTAAGGAAACATACCTATTAGGACTCTTTTTATTTTATACATTTTGAGTCTTAATCATAAAGCGATGTTGTTTTGCATCAAAATACCCTTTTTGCAAGATAATCTGATGTATCTTATATAATTCATTTATATATGTTTCAGTTTTGAAATCAGGTACTTGCCATGGAATTGCTTTTAAATAATAGACGAGAGCGCGGATATCATAAAACCTTTGAACAGGAAACTCTTCTTTATATGTTAAAACTTTAAAACCATGTTGCTGGAGTTCGTTTAGAGCTGTTTCTAACTTCCAATTTGTAAATTCAGGATTGAGTGGTGCCCCTAGTGCTTCATTGATTTCTGCACAATCTAGACTACCTACTTGCTGCGTAAGAAAGATACCATTTGGAGA